>NZ_JBEBUX010000023.1:0-37625 GCF_040393045.1 Pollutimonas bauzanensis
GCAAATTCGGCGCCCAATACTGGCCCTGCAATACCTTCCAGCACGGGCTGATCGCCCGCGTGCGCGACTAATGCCTCCTTGCCTTGCGCGAGATCCGCAAAGCCCAGCCGCATGCGTCCTTCCATAAGTGCTGCACTCACGTCAGGTAAGGCTCTGGCCACGACCGGCGCCAGCATCATGTACATATCTAGCGCTTCAGGCCGGGCCTGCTGGCCGGCACGCCGAATAAGCGCCAAACTCGCCGCATAGCCGGCATCAAATCCACCTGCATCTTCGGATAGTGGCAAAGCCAGCCATCCCATTTCCGAAATCGCTGTCCAGGCGTCAGCGTCTTCATGATGGCCGTTGCGAAACATTGCCACCCGGCTTTCAATCGGGTTGTTCGCTTTAAACCAACGCTCGGCGGAATCAAGCAATAGTCCTACTTCTTCACGGTCCATAGACATAAATTGGCCTCACATATCCAGAATTGACTTAGCAATAATGGCTTTTTGAATTTCATTGGAACCGGCATATATCGTCACGACTCGGCGAAACAAATGGCGCTCTGCCCACCCTTGCCCTTCTTGCGCCAGCAGGCCGCCACCATAGTCCGACGATAAGACGATGCCGGCATGGCCGAGCAGGCTCATCGCCGTTTCACTGACCCGTTGCTGCAGTTCGGACCCCCGGATCTTCAGGGTGGAAGCTGCGGGGCCCGGCTCTTCGCCCCGCATTTGCTGAGCAAGAACGTTAAGCAAGGCAGACTCAAGAGCGACAAAATCCATGGTCAGCGATGCCAGCCGACGTTGAACTCGGGCATCTTCGATAAGAGGCGCCCCTTGCGGGCCAAATAATGTCCTTGCCAAGCGATCGATCTCGATAATGTCACGCTTCGTACGCGGCGCCTGAGCATTATTCACACGCTCGCGCGCCAACAGTTCCTTGGCATAAGTCCAGCCCTTATTCAACTCGCCAATAACGTTGTTGCGCGGGACACGTACATTGTCAAAAAAAACAGCATTGACGCTATGCCCTTCGTCCATCGTCAAAATCGGCTGCAGGCTGATGCCGGGCGTTTTCATGTCAATAATGAATTGGGTCAAGCCTTGTTGCGGCTTGCCGTCGCTAGAGGTGCGCGCCAGGCAAAACATCAGATCCGCGTAATGGCCGCTGGACAACCAGGTTTTTTGGCCGTTGATGATCCAACTATCGCCGTCCTGCGTTGCTATGGTCTTCAGCGAAGCCAGATCAGATCCTGCGTTAGGCTCCGAAAACCCCTGACACCAGAACTCTTCGCCCGCCAGAATTTTGGGTAGATAACGTGCCTTCTGCTCATCGCTACCTTCCGCGATGATCATCGGGCCAGCCAGAAACAAGCCCAGCACATCTCCAGGCGGCGTATCGGCAAAGGCGGACTCTTCTTCGAAAATATAGCGTTGCAGTTCGTTCCAACCCGGGCCACCGGCTGATTCCGGCCAATGCGGTGCGCCCCAGCCGCGCTCATTGAGTATGGCTTGCCAGCGAGCCATATCAGGGCGTTTCAAGTGCAGGTTGCCACGGGTTGTCTGTACCAGGTCATCCTCCAGGTTCTGCTGCAGAAAGCTGCGCACCTGCTGTCGGAATGCGTGTAACTCGGGGGTATCAAAAATGCTCATGATAGTGCCGCTTCAAGCATCGGGAATAAGAATAAGGGAACCGGTAGTGCCACGGCTCTCCAGTGCAGTGTGCGCATGGACAGCATCCTTTAGGGGGTAGCTAGCGCCAATGTGAACGTTCAGCGCCTTACTGGCAATCAGATCAAATAGCGTGTCGGCTGCCTCTTGAAGATCGGGGTGAGTATTCATGTAAGCGAAAACGCCAGGTACGGAAATAGTGAGCGATGCGACCGGGCCAATATCCGCCAGATTCACGGCGGGGAGCCCTTCTGCGACCTGACCCAGATTCACCAATTGTCCAAATGGTTTCAGAATTTTCAGGGACTCATGAAACACGCTGCCGCCCAAGCCTTCAAATACCGCCTCGACGCCAGCGCCGCCCGTAAGGCGTTTCACGGCATCAGTAAAGGGTTCTTCCTTGTACAAAATAACGTCGTCGCAACCATTGGCTTTGGCAACCTCTACTTTGTCGACCGAACCCACCGTCCCCAAGACTCTGCAGCCAAACCGCTTGGCCCATTGCGTCAATAAAGAGCCCAGTCCACCAGCGGCGGCATGAATCAGCACCGTATCGCTTTCGCCCAAATGAGTGACCTTGTGCAGCAACATATGGGCTGTCAACCCTTGTAGCGTCGCTGCCGCGGCTTGTTCGTAAGAAACGCCCGCTGGCAAATGCAAAAGAAAGCGATCCGGCAGATTGCGCAAACTGGCATAACTGCCTATAGGACGCGCAGCGTAGGCAACGCGATCGCCGACCTTGAACCGCGTAACGCCCGGCCCAACGGCTACGACTTCGCCCGCCCCCTCTACGCCCAGGCCGCCTGGCAACTTAGGTAGTGGAAACACGCCACGCCGGTTATAAGTGTCCAGATAATTGATACCGACCGCGTGCTGACGAATTTGCACTTCGCCTTCGGCGGGTGCAGCCACACTCACCTGCTCGTAGCGCATCTGTTCAGGACCGCCATAAGCATGGATTTGAATTGCATGTGCGAAAGTAGCCATAGTCTTACTTGATCTGCTCCAGTAAAAGAGAGCGCAGTTCGCGCTTAAGGATTTTTCCCATCGGGTTTTTGGGAAGGCTTTCCAAAATGAACCATTGCCGCGGTGTTTCGTAGTCGGCCAGATAAACAGCGCAGTGTTCCCGCAAGGCCTGGATATCCAGGCCTATGTCGGGAGCGGCAACAACACACGCGGCAATATCTTCACCCAGTCCGGAATGCGGGATCGCGATGACGGCCGCTTCAACCACACCCTTATAGCGATAGATCACTTCTTCGACAGCGGCAGAGGCGATCTTCAGCCCCCCACGATTAATAATGTCTTTTTTTCGGTCGACAAAGTGCAAATGCCCTTCATCATCGAAGCGACCTATATCGCCGGTGCGGACCCAGCCATCAACAAAGGCCAGCTCAGTCGCCTGCGGATTGCGAAAATAGCCCAATGCCATGGACGGTCCGGAAAAAGCAATTTCACCCGTGACACCAACAGGCAAAGCTGCGCCTGCCTCGTCAACGACACGCACCGAACAACCTGGTTGCGGCCCGCCGATACAGCCTGCCTTGCGCGGTAGAAACCACGGCGGCAGGAAGGTGCCGGCCGGTCCGGTTTCCGTCATACCCCAGATATGTACTTGATCGGCCCAGGGCAAGCGTGTACTGAACTTGTCAATGACTTCGGCCGGCATCGCTGCCCCGCCATACCCTATGCGGCGCACCCGCGACAAATCATAATTACCGCGTTGATACTCATCAATCATGAAATTCAGCGGGGATGTCACACCATGGTAAACAGTAGTGCCTTCCGTTTCGATCAGGCGCAACCGCCCCACGTTATCCAAAGGCGCCTCTTCCAGGACGGCGCCGGCGCCCGTCACCCATGCCGACATACATGCCATGTTCAAGACCGAACTGGTAAATATCGGCCATGCACCTTGATAGGTATCCTGATCGGTCAGGCCTATAGAACCACCCACGGCATAACCGCAATACAGTTGGCTACGATGGCAATGCACGACAGCTTTCGAACGCGCTGTCGTGCCGGAAGTGAAGAGCAAGACCGTCGCGTCTTCGGGGCTACCCAGTTTCGGCAAATCGTTGTCGTGAAACTCGGTCTCGGGATCTGGCCAGGCCTGATCTTGATAAGCGGGTTCACCCAACACCAGCAACCGCGCGGCAGGATACAAGCGCGTAATCCGGTCAACCGTATCGGCAGTCACTACGACAAACGACGGCTCGGTCAATTCCAGCGCGTACTGCAACTCCTCATCCGAGCCGCGCGTATTAATGGGGGCCACGATGGCGCCCATTCGATAGCAACCTAGCGCCGTGAGCACGGCCTCACGCACCGCGTAATTCGACAGAAACAAGGCGACCCGTTCACCTTGCTTGAGGCCACGGGCGGACAAACCACGCGCCACCGCATCCATGCGGATAGTCAATTGGGCGTAGCTCAACCTGTCCCGATAACCTCGGTAGCTATGTGCCGACAAGGCAAGCTTGAAAGGGTACTGCTGCGCGCGTCTGTATAACAGCTCCGGCACGGTAAGGCCATGTAGTTCGTTATACCGGCTCATGTCCACATCCATCATGGCTGCCCCCTTATCAAGCGGCGCTGTAGCCGCCATCGACCGGCAGGATGACACCGGTAATGTAGCGCGCATCCGAAGAAAGCAAGAATGCAGCGGCCTTCGCAACGTCGTATGGCTTGCCCCAGAAACCCGCTGGTATACGTTTACGTAGTGCGGCACTGCGTTCTTCATCGTTAAATGCCGTCGCTGACATACGTGTTTCTATCCAACCAGGAGCGACAGCATTCACGCGCACTCCGTCTTGCGCATAAGCCACAGCCAGCGATTTTGTCAAAGAAACAATGGCCCCTTTACTTGCGGAATAGGCAGGATTTTTCGGCGACCCAAAGTAGCTCCACATTGAAGCAAAATTGACAATGCTGCCGGCTGCCGCAGTGAGTGCCGGACGAAAAAGCAAACACGCCAGTTGGGAGCCATGCAAGTTCACATCGATGACCTTGCGAAAGCCCTCGACGGTATGCTCGCGGCCCTCATGCAAAATAATGCCTGCTGCGTTAACCAATACATCCAGTCTCGGCACCTGATCGACCACAGAACGAAGGCTCTCTTCGTCGGTGATATCCATTTTGTGAAATTCAATTCCCGAGCCCTCCAGTTCGGCCTCGGTGTCAAGGCCCAGCGCAATCACGCGGTAACCTCGTGCACGTAACTCCAGGCCTGTCGCCAGGCCCAAACCCGTCCCACCTCCAGTGACAATGGCCACCGGTGTATCTGTTGAAGACGCGTGGATAGTGTTGCTTGTAGTTGTCATAGCGATGTCATTGTCTCGAGTTGATGCATGGCAGCTTCCAGATCCGTTTGTGTCAGGGGCCGCTCAAAATGCTTGATATGGGGCGAGGTCATCGTGCCTTGTGCGACAAGTCGTATGGTGGCTTTATCGGCAGTGACCGCACCCAACTGCGTTAGATTTACGGCTAATCCGACCGCGCGATAGAAAGCCAACTGTTGCGCCATGAACTCCGGCGTACGCGCTTCCAGGATGAACTGCACTAAAAGGCCGTAACCTACGTGCTGGCCATGCAAGGAAACGCCCACCCCTTCAACCAAGGGAAGTCCGCGCGTAATCGAATGGGCAATAGAAAGCCCGCTATTTTCAAACGCCAAGCCGCTTAGCAGCACAAGCGCCTCTGTCAGACGCTCAAAAGCAGCATTGGGCCTGCCCTGGGCCAAGGCCTGAAGACCAGCAACAGAATCTTCACGGATAACTCTGTCGCAAGCCAGTGAGATTTGTTCGGCTGCAATGGTGTTGCAACCGCCGAACAAGTTAATCCCCTGGGCCTTTCGTGTCTGGTTTCCTTCATATAGCTTGCACAAGGCATCGCCGATACCCGAAACCAAGAGCGCCCGAGGAGCCTGAACCAGTAGCGTGGTGTCAACCAGCACAACATCAGGGTTGCGGGCCATGTGCTCCACCGACTCCATGCGATGCTGATCGTCGTAGAACACAAACGATTTGCTGCATGGCCCGTCGTTCGACGCCGATGTAGGAACCACCACCAGCTTTGCACCCAGTTCACGTGCAACGGCCTTGCCGCTATCCACGCCTTTCCCGCCACCAGCCGCAATAACAACGTCAACCTGGGCGCCATCGGCCCTCGCCTGCTGGACCAGAGCCGCGACGGCGGCGCGCGTCACTTCGCCGCGAACCTGCGCCCACGGCAGGGTCTGCCCCTGCGCGCCGCAGGCCGCACTCGCAACAGGAAAGACAAGATCATGCACGATACCGTCGCACACCAGCAAAGGCTGATCACCTAATTGCGCGCAAACGCCACCCACCATCTCCAAGGCATTTGGCCCCTGAAAGTAGCGATGGGCCGAACCAAAAGCCCTGATACCATCCATGGATGCAGCCATCATGTTCTTAACCACGAGTCAACGCGTTCAATGATTCGCGAGGTGGTCAAGCCATAGCGATCTTGCAAATAATGCAAGGAACCGCATTCGGTAAACTTATCGGGAATCGCGATTTTCAATACTTTGCGATGTAGCCCCGCATCCTGCAGCGCCTCGATGACCAACGTCGCCAGGCCGCCGGATGCGACATGGTTCTCGCATACCACCAGACGCTTGACCGAATGAGCAAATTTGATCAGGCCCTCGGTATCAAAGGGCTTGATGCTGGGGCTGTGAAAAACTGCAGCACGAATGCCACTACGTTCAAAATGATGGCTGGCATCAATGGCACGCTCGGTCATGAATCCCGTGGAAACGAAGCCGACCTCGTCGCCATTGCCGATCACGTGGCCTTTACCCACTTGGAACCGATAGGTGGCCGGATCGAATACGACCGCTACATTGGCGCGTAACTGACGGCAATACAAAGTGCCAGGAATGTCTACGGCCATTTCAGCAATCTGCGCCATTTCCGTCGCGTCGCAGGGATCAAGTACCGTCATGTTCGGAATGGACCGCATCAACGCCAGGTCTTCGTTGGCTTGATGCGTCCCGCCATAGCCCGTAGTAAGGCCAGGATTCCCGGCAAACATCTTGACGTTCTCATTACTGTGCGCGCAGGCAATCGCTAAGAAGTCATATGCTCGCCGCGTAGCAAACGTGCCATATGTCGTGCAATACGCGACTTTACCGGTCTTGGACAGGCCGGCCGCAGCCATCACCAACGCCTGTTCGGCCACACCGACATTAAAAAAACGATGCGGATATTTATGGCTGAAGTCAGCGGTATCCGTATACTTGCCCAGATCCGCCGTCAACAACACCAGCTCGTCATGCGATTCGGCTGCTTTGAGCATGCCTTGCGAAAAGGGAGCACGCATCGATGCGCGTCCGACTATCTCTTCCGATTCGCTCATTGCGAGCGTTCTTGCCTCAGGCATTTTCAATCTCCAGTTCGCGGGCGACATCATCCCATTCCTCTGCATCGATCCGCACAAAATGCGCACGATCGCGTTGCTCCACTCGTTTAATGCCACTGCCCGGCGTAGTGCGCAACACGACCGCCTTGGGCTTACCATTGCGCGCCCGCGCCCATTCAAAAGCGACCAGTAATTGCGCAATATCGTTGCCATTGATCTCCATGGTGTCCCAGCCAAAGCTCGTGAACCGACCCGCAACAGGCTCAATAGGCACCACCATCGGGCCGTCGGCCTGAATGCCATTGCAATCGATCCAGCACACCAGATTTTCCAGCTTGAACGCGGCAGCGGTATTGGCGGCCTCCCAGGTAGAACCCTCCTGCAACTCGCCATCGCTGATCTCGACATGAATCGTCGACTCAAAGCCGTCTATCCGGTATCCCATCGCGGCGCCGGTTGCGACGCCCAAACCATGGCCTAGGGATCCGCCCGTCATTTCGACCCCTGGCAGATGCCCTTCCATCGTGCTCATTTCCAATGGGCTGCCATCGGCGCCGTACGATAAAAGACTGTCCTTGGTGATCAGGCCAAGTTCGGCCAGCACCGCCCATAACGCAATCGAATAGTGTCCTGTCGACAAGTAAAAACGCTGGCGATCGGCACGGCCGAAATCCAGATCTTCCGGCCGGAACTCATTGAAATACAGTACGGCCAGGAAATCTGCCATCCCCAGTCCCTGCCCCAAATAGCCTTGGCCCTTGCCGCGAGCCTGCGTCACCATGTGGCGGCGCAAATTCAACGCCACGGCACGCAGCTTTGTCACGCTTGCATCTTCAACCCGGTCATCAACCGTCTTATTAACAACTGCGTCCATTCAAAGTTCTCCTTACATACCCAAGTAGGTCGCGCGCAAATGCTCGTCGGCCAGTAGTTCCGGACCACTCCCGTGCAACGAAATACGTCCGTTTTCCAATACATAGCCGTAGTCGGCCATTTGCAGCACTTTAAAAACGTTTTGCTCGATCACCAGCACCGTCACGCCCAGCTTGCGAATGCGTTTGATCGATTCAAACAACCGGTCCACCATGATGGGGGCCAATCCCAGCGAGGGCTCGTCCAGGGCAAGCAGCTTGGGCTTGGCCATCAGGGCTCGCCCAACGGCGACCATTTGCTGCTGGCCGCCCGACAAACTGGAGGCCGGCAACTTCTGGCGCTCTTCCAGAATGGGAAAAAGCTCGAAGACTTCTTGCAGCGTCTGGTCGCGCACCGCTCTGGCGCGCTTGTTGTGGGCGCCAACGAGCAAGTTTTCTCGAATCGACATTTCAAGGAATAGTTGTTTACCTTCAGGCGATTGCACAAACCCGCTTTCAACCACCTTATGCGCTGGTTGCCCCTGAACGGCAACGCCATCCAGGTTGATGCTTCCTCCCTTGGGTTTGAGCAAGCCCGAAATCGTGCGCAGCAACGTCGTCTTCCCCGCGCCGTTCGCACCTATCAACGCGACCAGTTGCCCTTGCCCGACCGTTAATGACAGTCCCCGCAATACTGAAACATCGCCATACCCGACCGCCAGATCCTTGATTTCAAGCGCCTGTATCGACATAGTCATCTCCGAAATAAGCCTTCAGCACATTGGGCTGCTTTACTACATCCGCCGGTAGACCGTTAGCCATCAGTTCTCCAAGGTGCATGACAATGACGCGATCGGATAAACCCATGATCACTTTCATAACGTGTTCGATGATCAGGACCGTAACGCCCTTATCCCTTACCTTTTTGATGAGCTCGACCATGATCAACGCTTCCTGCGGCGTGGCACCCGCCACCACCTCGTCCATAAGAAGCAGAGCCGGCTCGGTTGAAAGCGCGCGGCCCAATTCGACCTTACGGCGTTCAAATGCGGTCAGGTTATCGGCATCAATGTCTGCCAGTTGGGACATGCCTAGAAACTCAAGCAATTCGTCGGCCTTTGCCACACTGCGCAACCTGTCATTCGTTTTGACCAAGTTGCCTACCACCAGATTTTCGCGTGTACTCATACCGCCGAAAGGCTTGGATAATTGAAAGGTGCGCGCCAGCCCCGCCTTGCACACATCCCAGGGCGCCTTACCGGTAATGTTTCGGCCATCAAGCGTGATCTTGCCTTGATCGGGTCTGATGTGGCCGGCGATCATATTGAACGCCGTAGTCTTACCCGCACCGTTGGGGCCAAGCAAACCCAGAATCTCGCCACGTTTCAAATCAAACGACAGGTTTTTTACAGCTTGCACGCCCCCAAACTTTTTGGCGATGCCTTCCACGGTCAATAGCGTCTCACTCATCACGCTCTCCTACTGTCGCAGCGGCAAGCAGGTTCGAGCTTGATGGCTCGCCTGTCTTGGTCATGGACACAGGCCGCTCATTGCTTCCTATCAAGCGACGGCCGATTTTTTGCAAAGGATGCAACAATCCTTTGGGCAGATACAGCACGGCAATAATCAGCACCAGGCCGTAAATCACCAAATGCAATCCAATAAACTGCCCGCCCAGATAAGTGCGTGTCAATTCCGATACCGGGGTCAGGAACAAGGCGCCGATCAGGGGACCAAACACGGTGCCTTGGCCGCCAATAATGCTCATGAGCGCCATATCGATAGACAAATCAATACCCATGTTCCGTTCCGGATTAATGAAACGAATGAATTGAGCGTAGTAACTTCCCCCTAGCGCCGTCATGAAAGCGCTAATCGCATAGGCAATCAAGGTATAGCGGGTTGGGTTGATGCCCAATGATTCGGCAGCATCCCGGTCGCCGCGTATGGCCTTCAGGCATGCGCCCAGGCGACTGCGTTCCATCAGCCACGTAATGCTCATCACCAGCACCAGCATTCCCAGAATGATGTAGTAATAAGGCACTTTGCTTTCGAACTGGAACATGGCCCAGTTCGTTCCGACCAGGGGTACGGAAAGCCCTTCAGAACCCTTGATGGAAATGCCAAACAAGACGTCGGTGTTTTCAACCCAGATGCGCAAGGCCTCGGCGACGGCAATGGTAGTCAAGGCGAAGTACGGCCCACGCAAGCGCATGGTGGGGAAACCGATGATTACCGCCAGCACAGCGGAGGCCGCGCCGCCAACCAGCATGCCCAGCCATGGCGACATACCCGTCCCGGTCAGCAGCAGCACCGAAACATAGCCGCCCAAACCGCAAAAAACGGAGTGCCCAAAAGATATCTGGCCCACATAACCGCACAGCAAATTCCAGGAACATGCCAGGTAAGCGAAGTACAACACCATAATGACGGAATGAATCAAGTATTCATCGCGGATCATCAGCGGTATCAGCAGAGCCAGTATCAGTAGCGCCGGCGCCAGAAAAAAAGAGGGATTAGCTTTCTTCATGCGACCTCCTTATTTTTTACCCA
The DNA here is from genome assembly GCF_040393045.1 of Pollutimonas bauzanensis. Taxonomy (GTDB): domain Bacteria; phylum Pseudomonadota; class Gammaproteobacteria; order Burkholderiales; family Burkholderiaceae_B; genus Pollutimonas; species Pollutimonas bauzanensis_A. Next base: position 10,445 of record NZ_JBEBUX010000023.1, read on the forward strand.
TAAGACCTTGGGGTCTTACAAGAAGGATCAGAATGAAAAGCAGCAGCGAAAATATCGAAGCCGACGGCGTAGTGACAAATTGCGATGCGACGGACTCGAATAGACCAATCACAATGCCGCCCACCAGCGAGCCCGCGATACTGCCTATGCCGCCGAGCACCACCACAATGAAAGACTTGATGCCAAAGCTCAGCCCTACATGCGGGGTAATAGGAATAAATGGCGCGATCAAGCAGCCCATCACACCCACCATGGCGCAACCCAGGCCAAAAGTAAGGTTGTAAATATGAGGCACGTCTATACCCGACAACGCTGCGGCATCGCGATTTTGGGCTGTTGCGCGAATTGCCCGTCCAGTATCAGTACGCGCCAGCCAAAGTGATACGCCCCCTGCCATGGCAAGCGAAGCGACCGCGGCAACGATACGAAATGTATTGAGCGGGAATCCAGCCACCATGAATGAGGTAAGGCTGATAGCAGATGTGGTTGACCGTACGTTGGGCCCAAAAGCCATCAACACGAGGTTATCAATAAGAATGTAAACGCCCGCTGTCAGCAGCAGCGCACTGACCGGTTCCACCACCAGCGCGCTTTCACGCCGGATCAAGGGGCCGATAATGACGGCCTGAACCAGATACCCCAGCGCAAACATCAAGGGTGCAGCCACCAGGACGCTTACGTAAGGGTCTATACCGGCCAGTTTCTGCAGCCAAAAACTGGTGTACATGGCCAGCATCAAAAACGAGCCATGAGCAAAATTGATGATGCGCAGAACACCAAAAATAAGGCTTAATCCCAGAGCAATACCACCCAGCATGGCGCCGACCAGAATGCCGTTCAAGCCCGAATAAGTCAGTATGTACCAATCCACTAGCTCACCTCATAAATAGGGACGCAAGAATCTCTTCCCGCTGGCCCGAAGGCCAGCGATCCAACTACAAAACGTGGTTGTAAAAAGGAAGAGAGGGGTTAGCGAGCCGACCAGCTGGGCACAGGCCATACTGGCTTAGTATCTGAAGCACGGTTCTCGCTCGGCCATACTGCGCGTCGTTTACCTTCCAGATTCTGCGAGATCACACCGTGGGCAAATGTGTTTTGGCCATTCTCGTCAAACTTGATACGCTGATAGCCGGTAAACAAGGCAGGCCCCGATGTGATGTCGGTAGCAGCAATGCTCTCGCGCAACTTTTCCCGGTCGGCGCTTGCGGCGCGTTCCAATGCGTCCTTAATGACATAAGCTGATGTCATCCCTTGTGCGACATAGGCGCTCATGCCGTAGCCGAGTTCCTTTTTAGAGAAGGCATCGGCCTCATGTAATAAAGGATCTTTATTGACATCAAGCATGTCAATCTGCCAGTCTTCCTGCACAAAATAGTAGGCAACCGCTGCGGGCTTGATCACTTCATACAGCGAAGGGTCTTCCATTCCCCCACCCACAGAGTGCACGCCATATGGCAGATCAAGGCGCTGTTCGGTAAATTGACGCGTGAACAGCAATTGGTCCGGGGTGTATAGCGCCAGGATCAGTGCATCAGGCTTGGAGGCCCGGATTTTCAACAGTTGGGAAGTCAAATCCACCTGATGAGCGGGCAAGGCTTCGTCAAAGACAAGTTCCATCTTGCGTTCGCCGGCAAACTTTCGAATATTGGCAGCATGCGAACGGCCCCAGTCGCCACCCTCGTAAAGCATGGCAATCCGTTTGACCTCCTTACCCGTTTCTTTAGCCAGCAAGTCCATGGCATCAAGCTGCTCGCGCGCATCGTAAGTAGCCTTGTTGTTGACCCGGAATACATATTTGAAATTCCGCTCGGTAATTTCGTCTTTTACGGCGCCGACCACGATCCAGGGCGTCTTATTTCGTTCGGCAACTTCCGTTGCAGGAAAAGTGACGGCACTGTTAAAAGAGCCGCACATCACTGATACGTTCTCACGCTGGATCAAGCGCTCTGTTTCCGAGACACCCACATCAGCCTTGGATTGAGAGTCGCCAAAAACAGCCTGAAGCTTCGCCCCGCCCATGGATTTAATCCCACCCGCAGCGTTGATTTGATTGATCGCGGCAAGGATGCCAACACGGGTCTGATTTCCCACTGCCGCCGAACCACCACTTAGCGGCAACACGCAACCAATCTTGACGGCGTCCTGCGCCATCGCACTGGCTCCCGCCACAAGCAAACTACATGCTGCCGCCAAGCGGGCCAGCCTCATAACACCAAGCCGTCGAATTGCCATTATTGTCTCCGTTGGTTTAATTGATTTGTGGAGGCAGTCTGGCGCGCATGAGATCACATTACAAAACAAAATTAACAAAAAGATCACTATATGAACATAGCGTTTATACCAATCCGTTTACAGAATAAAAAAAAAGCGCATTTTCATGCGCCTTCCCAGAGTGACTTGATCGATCAAGCAGTCAAAACAGATTATCTTAAGAATTGATCGACAAAAGCAGCGCCTAAGCCAACAGCGTCGTAGTGCTGCCGACACATGTCTATCTTGGTAAATACATCGTCATACCCCTGTACCTTGCCGTCCGGGTCAACGTAAATCATCGCACCGTTAACCTGAAAGAAGGTGATCATTTCTTCGACTCCTTCGTCGACAACTAAAGTGTGCGTTTCTCCTGGCGTCTCGTAAACATACGAACCCTCGGTAGCGACCCAATCATGCTCAAGATACCGCCAGGAGCCGCGCAGAACGAAGCCATGCACCGGTTGCGGATGACGATGACGTGAAAGGATGCCAGACTTTCGGACTCGCAGCAGACTCGTCCAATAGCCATGGGCCACAGAGAGACAAAGCGGCCGGAACCAAACATTTTCCTGCTGTGGAACCCACAATCGTTCATCTTCGGGAATGGCTGGCGCGATAACCAACTCGGGCATGCAGTCGGGCGGCATAGGATGCCGGTAAGGCTGCATGGCCTCACTGCGCTCGGTGGCAAAACCGCGGCCTATTACTGTATCCATCTCTTTGTCTCCTTCCGGTATAAAAGCTTTACGAGGGAATTAACTTTTTATAAAACCTTTTTTTAAAATAACACGCCCTCGTACGATATAAGGAAACGCAGCACACGATGGCAAAAATCTCAGAATTTTTCCGCCGCCTCCAGCAACGCCTGCGCTTGAAACCGCAAGCAAGCTAAGTCGCTTCCGATGCCAACAAACTGGGCGCCGGCATTCACATACTTGCGGGCAGCCTCCAAATTAGGCGCAAGCACACCGGCCATTTTGTTGTGCGAGACAACCAATTCAATACCCTGGATAATCTGGGCTTGGACATCGGGGTGATCCCCCTGCCCCAACAGCCCCATATCAGCGGACAAATCACTGGGCCCAAAGAACAGCATATCGACTTCCGGCAACGCGAGCATCTCGGGCAACGATTGAAATGCCTCCATCGTTTCAATCTGGAGACCAATCACAATTTCCTTTGCCGCATCTTGCAAATAGCCCTTGTCAGCACCGTACATTGCCGCCCGTCCCGCAACTGAAACGCCACGCACACCTTCCGGCGCATAACGCGTTGAACGTATGATTTCTATCGCCTCTACCGTGCTTTGCACATAAGGAAATAGAAAATTCTTCGCTCCGGCGTCCAGCAACCTTTTGATAAGGATGCGGTCGTTACTGGGCGGACGGACTACGGCAGATACATTGGAGGAATCCAGCACGCGCAACTGAGAAACGATATCGCCGATCTCGTTAGGCGCATGTTCCATATCCAGCAAGAACCAATCGTAATTTATGGTGGATAGCGACTCGACCGCTGTCGCCGAAGTCAACGAGCACCAAAGCCCGATCAATCGGTCCTTGTTCTGAATGCGGCCTTTCAGCAGATTTGTTTTGCAGACCATTACGCGCCCCTTTCTCAATCAATAGATACGTTGGCGTCAGACGCAATGGCTTGCCATGTCTGGTCGCTATGGGCAACGAATTGCTGGAAGTCTTTGACGGAGCCCGTTGCGACCTCATCTCCTTGCTCGATAAGCCGCTGTTTCATATCGGGCTGCTGCATTACCTTTGCAAAGGCGCCATTCAATTTTTCGATAACGTCGTCAGGGGTGCCGGCTGGCGCGAAAATACCAATCCATCCACTCAACTCAAAATTCGGCAGGCCCGACTCGATCATTGTCGGCAGCTCAGAAAAGACGGCCGACCTTGCCGAACCGGTTGTCGCCACTGCCTTCAGCTTGCCTGTCGTTACCTGGCCCAGGACATTAGGAATATTCGTTATGGAAAACAGGGAATCCCCCGACAGCAACGACAAGGTAGCCTGTGAGCCTCCTCCGTATGGGATATGCTCGAATTCTGTTTTAGTTTGGCCCTTAAAGTATTCCCCGGCCAAATGCACCAGGGTGCCATTTCCTGTGGAAGCATAGTTGTACTGACCGGGCGCCGATTGCAAAAATTCCACAAAATCCTTTACAGACGTGCCCTTGTACTGACTCGACGTGACCAGCACGAAGGGAGACGAGGTCAATTGAATGATGGGAGCGAGACCTTTGGCCGGACTATAGCCAAGATTTTTATAGACGGCGGGAGCGATGGAAATCGGACCGACCCCCGAAAGCAAAATGGTATGGCCGTCGGGCTTCGCATTTGCCACAATGCGCCCTCCCAGAGTTCCACCCGCTCCAGGCTTGTTTTCTACAACAAAGGGTTTCCCAAGTTCGTTGCCTAAGCGCTCTGCCGCTAAGCGAGCGACCACATCAAATGCCCCCCCGGCAATAAATGGCACGACCAATGTAATAGGCCGAGCAGGATAGTCTGTGGCGTTCGCCCCGGCGCTTCCAAACACCATCGCGCCAAACAATGACGCTGCCAACAACTTGCCGCCTTTAATCATTTGCTCATTCCTCGAAAAACTTTTTTACTTAAAGCGCAGAATTATATTCAAAAACCAAGACGAAAAATTCCATTTTTTTAATAATTTAGGTGTAAATGGTGTTTTTTTTCCGGCATGCCAACTTGCGGAAATGCGCTAAGTCTTTTAGAGATCTACGTTTTTAACGCGCAGACAAGCAGCCAATGCGGCTGCACTGGTGTTTACCCTTAAACCATTTGGGAATTGATTACTGAATCGCCTGGCCGCAGTCAAAAGATGGGCAAGCGCTCATCAGCGAGATAGCAGGCGGTATTTGAAGGGCATGCGCGCAAGCTTAAGGCTGCGGTGCAAAAAAGCGGTCGCGCATCTCTTCCAGGCCTAGCATATTCAACAAATTATCCAGCCGCTCTGTCGCCTTGCGCCGCGGCAGATTCTTGTACGAAGCGATGATCAATTCATTTTTCATCGAGTGCTCCCAGCCGACCAGTTCGGTGACGGTAACCTGGTAGCCATGAGCCTCTAGCTGCAAGCTGCGCAATACATTGGTGGCCTGGCTGCCGAATTCGCGCGTGTGCAGCGGGTGCCGCCACATTTCAGCAAGCGCTCCAGCGCCCAAAGACATGGCCTTTTTGCGGCGCAGTACGCTTGCCACTTCCGCCTGACAGCAAGGAACAACCACAATATGCTGGGCCTGCTTATGCAAGGCGAACCGTATAGCGTCGTCAGTGGCGGTGTTGCATGCATGCAGCGCAGTGACAATATCGATCTTGGGCGGCAAGCGATCCGAGACAATCGAATCAGCTACCGACAGATTCAGAAAGGACATGCCCGGAAACCCCAGTCGCTGAGCCAGATCGGCGGCGCTTTTAACCAGTTCTTCGCGGGTTTCAATTCCGTACAAATGAGATTGATCTTTCAACTGCTTGAAGAACAAGTCATACAGAATGAATCCCAGATAGGATTTGCCAGAACCATGATCTACCAGCGTGATGCCATCACGGTCCTGCTTCAGGTCTTTAAGCAACGGTTCGATAAACTGGAACAGGTGGTAAACCTGCTTGAGCTTGCGACGACTATCCTGATTCATCTTGCCGTCGCGCGTAAGAATGTGCAGCGCCTTTAACAGTTCAATAGACTGTTCAGGACGGATTTCGTAAGAAGATGACATGGAATACGGCAAACCGGGTGATTAATAAAGACAGCCTACAAGTGTACCAATACCGGATGCCGCCACGACAACGTACAACTTATGCCAACGCTTCCTTCGCTGCTTCTTCCGGAGTGAGGCCGTTGTAAAACAGGTCCGTAAACCATTCAGCCTCTTCTTCAATGTGCTCTTGCGCCTGGCGCGGCGTAGCGCCGCCCGCTACCAGCAAGCCTTCAACCTGAATGCACCACTCGATGAGCGCCACTTCATCGGGATCGGGCGCGCCTTTCTTTTTTGCCATGATATGTCCTTTACTTGAAACCCTTATCTCGCCAATTTGGGCGTCGCTTGAAAACCCGACGCTGCAGCGGACATGCGCATGATACAGAATAGCTGAATTAGCCGCCTGCGCGCTTGACTACCCAGCCTCTGGCCGCGAGCTTTTGTACGACCAGCTCGCGGTGGTCGCCTTGTATCTCGATAATGCCGTCTTTGGCCGTGCCGCCCGATCCGCAAACCGTTTTCAGTTGTTTGCCCAAATCAGCCAATGCCGCGGCATCCAACGGTACGCCTTTGATTACTGTTACGCCCTTGCCACGCCGCCCTTTGGTTTCCAACGATACCCGTACGACGCCGTCAGATGCTGGAGCCGCCTTTAGCGTTTTGCATAGGCATTGCGCCACGGGCTGCGAACATGTCGGGCACATGCGGCCCGTTTCCGTAGAGTAGACCAATGAACGACTTTGCTTGTTTCCTGTTATAGCCATGGTTCCATAATAAATAATGAAGTAAATCGAAGCTAACATTATTTTATGAGCTTATCGCTCTTAAGCTAGCTTTGACGTTTTTATGGTCGCGCAGTGGCAACGCGCTTGGCACCTACAACGCACATCGCAGCAACCATCATGACCAGCACCATGGACCATTTGAATGGCTCGCCAAGCAGCGTTGCGGCAAGTAAAAGACCGAAGAAAGGCTGCAGTAACTGCAACTGCCCTACCGCTGCAATACCGCCCAGCGCCAGGCCGCGATACCAGAACATGAATCCGATCAACATACTGAATAGTGACACATAGCCCAGCCCTATCCAGGCGGATGCCTGAACTGTCTCCATAGAGGATGGCCAAAACGCGAAGACAGCGAACAACATCAACGGCAAGGGCAGTATCAGCGCCCAGCAAATTACCTGCCATCCCCCCAGACGGCGGGACAATACGGCTCCTTCGGCATACCCGAGACCGCATACCGTTATGGCCGCGAGCATTAATAGTCCGCCAGTCGCCGAACCCGCGCCCGTATCTCCGAAAGCGAAGGCGCCCACCACCAGGCTACCTAGAATGGCAAACAGCCAGAAAACTGGTCGGGGGCGCTCTTTGCCCCGCAATACACCGAAAATGCCTGTAGCCAAGGGCAGCAATCCAATGAAGACCATTGAGTAAGCGGAAGTGATGTGCTGCAAGGCGAACGCGGTCAGCAAAGGAAAACCCACCACCACGCCCAATCCCACAACAATCAATGACGGCAGTTCATTCAAGGCGGGCAATTTGGGCCGCAACGCCACCAGCAAGACCAACGCCAATAGCCCCGCAATAGCAGCGCGGGCCAGCGTAAGAAACACCGGATCGAAGCCCAGTATCGCCACGCGCGTGGCTGGCAACGAGCCGCTAAATATCAACATGCCAATAAAACCGCTCAGCCAGCCATTGGCGACTTTCTTCATCATGATCTCCTAAGAAATCAGAGTGTCGCCGGAAACAGCGTGTCTTTCCAAGGACAATTCAGTACAATTTACAAAAACTGTAATGGTATGAAAGGCAGTACAGATGACTATATCTCCAGCGCATATGGCCAAGGGCAGCACGCTTGTCGAACAGGCCATGAATACCATACGAGGCCGAATCGCCGGACGCCAGCTCGTTCCGGGCGCGCGTTTGCCCTCCATACGCAGTTTTGCCCAACTCATGCATGTATCCAAGTCCACCATCGTAGACGCCTACGACAGGCTGGCTGCTGAAGGTATCATCAGTTCGCGCCCTGGCGCGGGATTCTATGTCGCCGGCCACACCGCACCGTTATTTCTTTCCGAACTCGGTGGAAGAGTAGAACGCGCGGTAGACCCCTTATGGGTATCGCGGCAATCGCTGCAACCCGACGACGACATGCTAAAGCCAGGATGTGGATGGCTGCCGCCATCATGGATGCCGCAAGACGGTTTACGCCGGGCATTACGGTCAGCGGCACGGGCCGAAGACAGGAATCTGGCGGATTACGCGTCGCCGCTAGGTTCAGCAGCCTTGCGCCAATTGCTGGCGCGCAGGCTGATGGAACGGGGCACGGACGTCTCGCCGGACCAGATCCTGCTGACTGACTCGGGGACACACGCCATTGATCTGCTTTGCCGCTTCCTGATCGAGCCCGGCGATACCGTTCTGGTAGACGACCCCTGCTATTTCAATTTTCATGCATTGCTGCGCGCACACCGAGCCAAGATCGTAAGCGTGCCTTACACAGCCAACGGGCCAGACGTGGCCCAGTTCGCGGCAGTGCTGGCTGAGCATAAGCCGCGCTTATACATCACCAACTCCGGACTGCATAACCCCACAGGGGCGACCCTTGCTCCTGTGGTCGCCCACCGTCTGCTTAAATTAATTGAGGAGCATGACCTCATCGTTATCGAAGACGACATTTTTGCCGACTTCGAACCCGAACCCGCCATCCGCCTGGCCACCTTTGACGGCCTGAACAGAGTGATACAAATAGGCAGCTTTTCCAAAACGCTGTCTGCCTCGGTGCGTTGCGGCTATATTGCGACACGTCCGGACTGGGTAGAGGAACTTGTCGACTTGAAAATTGCCACGGCATTCGCTGGCTCCCAAATATCGCAAGAGCTGGTGCTGACGATGCTCAAAGATGGCAGCTACCGCAAACATCTGGACGCGCTGCGGCTACGCTTGGCCACCGCCATGCGTGACACAACGCAACGCCTGGCGGATATCGGCATCGCACCCAGGATCGTTCCCCGAGCAGGCATGTTCCTGTGGTGCAGCCTGCCTGCTGGGCTGGATGCCACCGGCTTAGCCAAGCAAGCCCTGCAACAAGGCATAGTACTGGCGCCAGGCAACGTATTCAGCCTATCTCAATCAGCGGCTGGACTAATGCGATTCAACGTGTCGCAAATGTCGGACAAGCGAATATTCAAGCTGTTCGACATGGCGATCAGAGCAGCCAAATAAACTCGACCACACCGGCTGGACGAGGCTGATCTGCCACACTCTTCGCGTGGCAGGCAGGCCGAAATGCTATAATTACGGCCCTTTTGCGCGGTTTTCGCCATCCTCCCCTACCCCACATGATTATTCTAAAAAACGTGACCTTGCGTCGCGGCAGTAAAGTATTGCTCGACAAAACCTCTGTCACACTGAATCCCGGTGAAAAAGTGGGGCTGGTCGGGCGCAACGGCGCAGGCAAATCATCGCTATTCGCCGTGCTGAACGGTTCATTGCATGAAGATGGCGGCGAGTTTTCCATTCCCGCCCAATGGCGCATGTCGCAAGTGGCGCAGGACATGCCCGAAACCGATCAAAGCGCAACCGATTTCGTGGTGGAAGGCGATACCCTTTTGCTTGCCGCGCAAACAGAAGTCGCTGCTTCTGAAGCCAGCGACGACGGCATGCGCATGGCGCATGCCTACATGGCCTTGCACGATGCCGGCGCACACGATGCACCGGCCCGTGCGCAAGCGCTGATTCTGGGGCTAGGTTTCAGCGTAGCTGAACTCGATCGACCTGTTAACAGTTTTTCGGGCGGCTGGCGCATGCGGCTGCAATTGGCGCGCGCCCTGATGTGTCCATCCGACCTGTTGTTGCTGGATGAACCGACCAACCACTTGGACTTGGACGCATTGGTCTGGCTGGAAGCCTGGCTGAAAAACTATGCCGGAACCATGGTGGTGATCAGCCATGACCGTGAGTTCCTGGACGCTGTTACGGGTGTAACGCTGCATATCGACCATGGCAAGCTTGTACGCTACGGCGGCAACTACAGCAAGTTCGAAGACATGCGTGCAGAGCAAATGCTGCTACAGCAAGCCGCCCATGCCAAGCAACAGGAAAAAGTGGCGCATTTGCAGAAATTCATTGACCGCTTCAAGGCGAAGGCCAGTAAGGCCAAGCAAGCGCAAAGCCGCGTCAAAGCCCTTGAGCGCATGGAAAAAATCGCCCCGATACTGGCCGATGCCGATTTCCAATTTGAATTTAAAGAACCACTCAGCCTGCCCAACCCGATGTTGACAATATCGGGCGCCAGCATTGGCTATCCTCCGGCCGATGACGCCGCGCCCGGAGCCGCTTCCACCGTAATCGTGCAAAGCATTAATCGCTCGGTATTGGCTGGGCAGCGCATCGGCATTCTAGGCGCCAACGGCCAGGGAAAATCGACGCTGGTGAAAACCATCGCCGGCGCACTGCAACCTATAGGCGGCGAACTCATCACGGGCAAGGGCTTGAATATCGGCTATTTCTCGCAACAAGAACTAGACGTCTTGCGCCCTGCCGATAATCCACTGGAACACATGATACGTCTGGCCCGGGACACCCCGGCTAGCGTGCGCCCCAGCGCGATGGACTGCCGCGAGCAAGGATTGCGCAACTTCCTGGGCACGTTCAATTTCAGCGGCGATATGGTCAAGCAGGCCGTCGGCAGCATGAGCGGCGGCGAAAAGGCCCGCCTGGTGCTGTGCATGATCGTCTGGCAGCGCCCTAACCTGTTGTTGCTTGATGAACCTACCAACCATTTGGACTTGGCAACCCGCGAAGCCTTAAGCGTTGCCCTGAACGAATTTGAAGGCTCGGTCATGCTAGTCAGCCATGACAGGGCTTTGCTGCGATCGGTGTGCGATGAATTCTGGCTGGTGTCGCGCGGCGGCATGAAAGACTTCGACGGCGACCTGGACGATTACCAAGTGTACTTGCTGGAAGAGGCGCGCCGCCAAAGGGAAAACGCAAGCCGGGCAGCTGCCTGACAACGACCCGGCTATGTGACGCAAGCGATGCGTATCACCTAGTTGGGCGGACTACCCTCTTTGATGGATTGCTGCACCTGCTGGCGCAGCTCTGGGGAATCTTTGTGTCCGTGTATAGCTACAGCGTGCTGTACCGCAGCTTCCAGCAACTCTTTCTCGTTGTCTGCGGATATCGCCACAGAACAATTCATTTCGCTTGGAACGTTGCGGCAGTCAATGTATTTGCGTGCCATATTGCCTCCTGACGATCAAAGAACTGCAATAAGATTTTAAATCTCATGGGCGAGGAATGGATGGGATTTTTTGCAACAAAGACAAGACCTCTTACGCCAGATGCGATAGCATTGACGTCTTCAGCCTGTCGGAAGACAGCTTGCAACCTTGCCTGGAATCGCTCATGAATCGCAGAACATTGCTACGAATCGCTGCCCTGGGAAGCTTGTCTACCGCCTCTATTGCCGGAGGTAAAGCCCAAAACCCAGACACAAGTGCGATACAAAAAGCGCTGGAAGACTTCGACATGCTGTCTCCCGGGCGCACCGCAGCATGTATTTCCATTCAAGGCGAACACCCCGACAAAGCACTGACACTTAATGCGGAGCAACCGCTTTTTGTGGGCAGCAGCGTTAAAACCTTTATTCTGGCTCAATACCTGAAGGAACTTGAAGCCGGACGGCTACCCGAAAACGCACAGGTGCAGATCGGACCCGAGGTCTGGTCGCCAGGCAGCCCTGTGTTCATCCGTCTCTCTGGATCGACTATGGCAAAAAGTGCGCTGGAAGCCATGATCGCGCATAGCGACAATACCGCTACCGATATCGCATTGAAGGCAGCTGGTGCGGATAACGTACGCAAGCTGATCAAGGACGCAGGCCTAAGCCAAACACGTATCCCCGACTCGACACGGATACTTTTTTCCTATTTGGCTGGCGCGCCGGACGGCACCGATCTGGGTTGGGCCGGCATGGAAAAGATGCAGTCAGGGACAATGCCCAATCAACTGCGCGCTGCAATCAACGACCGGCAAACCATGATGAGCACCGCTGCCGAAATGACGCAATGGTATGAACAGGTGCTAGCGGGAAAGCATTTTCAAAAACCGGAAACCCTGGCGGAATTCAAGCGCATTTCCGCCATGGCCGATGCCATGCCCATGCTGGTTCCCGAAGACACGGTAGCGTACGGCAAAGGCGGCAGCATTGACTGGAACGGTTTTCACTGTTTTTGCGTAGCCGGCCAAATGGTATTGCCGTCGCAGCGCGTCAGCTTCTGTTTTATTGTCAATTGGGAAGGCGACGACGCCACGGTGCCCAAGGTATTTGCGTCTTTTAAAGAGCAAAGCCGTCAGATGCTGCACCTGGTTGCGGGTAAATAGCGCGCGCCGCCACCACTTGCGGATCATGCAAAAGAATATCGGCGAATTCGCGGATCAGCTCAATTTCGGCTGATTCCTTTTTCATGATCAGATGCAGGTTTCTGGTGGCCCATGGCTCGGTAATCGAAATACTGGAAATACGCTGCTCGAGAACCGCTTGCTCGGCGATGCTGGCAGGCACCAGGCCCACCCCCACGCCGGCTTCGACCAAATGCAGCACAGAACTGAAATTGTGCGCATGCACGCGCACGTTCAATGCCTTACCCGCCAACCGTGCCTGGTTTTCAAGAAAAATGAAGTTACTGCTATGACGCTCCATGCTGACGAAGTCGTGTTCTAGCGTCTGAGTAAAAGAGATTTCCTTATTCGCAGCCAAAGGATGAGAAGGCGCCACTACGCAGACCAGCCATTCAACGGCATACAACTCCGACAGCAAGTGATGAAACGGCGCCTGATCCGCCACTACGCCGATATCTGCCTCGCCGTCCTCAATCTTGCTGACGATGGATGGACTGTCGAGTTCTTTCAGATCGATATTGATACTGGAATTGGCCACCAGGAAGCGAGCCAGGCTGGGAATAATAAAGCTGTTGAGTGCACTGCTGTTGGCCAACAACCGTATGCTGCCTTTGAGGTTTCTGGAGTAATCGCTGAGTTCCAGATGCATCGCTTCGACATCGCCAAGCAGCTTCTGCGTATGGCGGGACAACACCTCTCCTGCGGGCGTCAACCTCATGCCCTTGGGGGTGCGTACAAACAAATCACTGCCTACCGCATACTCAAGATTCTTGAGCCGGTAGCTAGCTGACGAGGCGGTCATATTCATTGCCGAAGCACCCAAGGAAAGGTTTTGTGCTTCCAGAATGGCCTTGAACAACCGCAAGTCCTTTAACTCGTACCGAATATAAATAGCTTTCTCCCGCTGCAGGTGATATTGCTCGCCTGCAAGGATAGCCGTTCAGCCATCCTGGGACAAGGCGGGTACGTCGCCAACGCGACGCGCCCACCAGACACCAAATCAGTTTGCGCCGGAGGACGCTTTCCGGTTTTGCTTCTCGCGAACAAACTCGCCCATATACTTCTGCGGCTCACCAGTATCGAACGCCGAACCGAATTCGTTTACGCCATTACGTATCGACGTATCCAAAGGTTCGTCTTCCCACTCTCTGAGCAGGCGTTTCTGCTGGGCAATCACTTCGCTGCCCAGGCCCGCCAACAGGCTGGCGACGCGCTCGACTTCGACATCGATATCGGCAAGCGGCACGACGCGATCAACCAATCCATAGGAAAGCGCCTGTGCCGCATCCACGACTTCACCCGTCAAGAGCATCCACGATGCACGCGCCTTCCCGATGAGGCGTGGCAACAATGCCGCATGAATGATAGAGGGTATGCCGACCTTGACCTCTGGCATGCCCAGCATGGCCGCGTCGGACGCAATCCGCAGGTCGCAGGCCAGGGCAAATTCCAGGCCGCCACCCAGACACCAGCCTGGCAATCTGGCAATAACCGGAATGCGCAGCAAACGCACCTTATCGCATAACTGGCGCAACGACTCAATAAATGCCACCGCACCGACTTTGTCGAAATTAGCCATTTCCTTGATATCGGCGCCGGCGACAAAAGCTTTGTCCCCCTGACCGCGCAAGACCAAGACCCGTATTTCAGGCCGCTGCTCAATTTCCGCAATGGCTGCCGACAACGCGGCCACCACCGGCGTACCCAGGATATTCAGGCTGCCGGCGTTCTTGATAGCCAATGTAGCAACACCATTATCAGCAACAACCAGGGCTGCGTGCTCGTCCCAAATCTGCTTGTTCATGTCTGTCCTTAAAGTTTTTCGAAACCTATCATCTTCACCACGCCCTGCCATTGCTCGTTAGAGTTCTTGATCATGGTGGTAAATGCCTCACTCGTCGTATAGTCGGGTACGGCACCTTGCCGCTCAATCGAGGCGACAACACCCGGATCGGACAACGCCGTTTTCACGCCTTGATTCAACGTCTCAAGGATATCCTGCGGGACATGCGCAGGTGCGGCAAGACCAAACCAGGACGGGGTATTCAATTGCGGATAACCAACCTCTGCATAAGTTGGTACGTCGGGCATCTGCTTCAAGCGCGCCGGCGCGGCCACCGCCAAAGGACGAATTTTGCCACTTTCGATTTGCCCTGCCGAAGACGGCAAATTGTCGAAGATGACATCAATTTGGCCTGCCAACAGATCAATCATGGCTGGGCCCAGGCCTTTGTAAGGGACGTGCAGCATTTTGGTATCGGTTGCACTCAAGAAAAGCTCGCCGAACAAATGGCTGTATCCACCATTGCCCGAAGATCCGAATGAAAACTTGCTTGGGTCTGCCTTCAGCGCATCGACCAACTGCTGGAACGTCTTGATATCGGAATTGGCGTTTACATCCAGTACACCCAGCACATTGGCCAGGTTGCTGATCGGCGAGAAGTCTTTGATTGGATCGTACAAAGAAACTTTTTGAATACTGGGATTGACGGCATGAGAACTTTCCACTGCCATCACAATCGTGTACCCGTCAGGCGCCTCTTTAGCCGCATAAGCGCTACCCAATGCGCCCCCCGCCCCCGGTTTATTCAAGATGACCACAGGCTGGCCCAGGGCTTCTCCCAGTTTAGGCGCGACAATCCTGGCAATAAGATCAGTGGTGCCACCGGGCGCGTAAGGCACAATGAGTTTAATAGGCTTATCTGGGTAGGCCGCAGATGCTGCCATTGAAGCCGAGAACAGTACCATCCCCAATACGACGTTTGTTGCTTTATGCACTTTCATATCTCCTTTTTGTTTAATCGTTAAAATTTTTCAGCAGTTCATCGGTATGCTCACCCAGCAAAGGCGGCGGGGACAGCCGAATGCCTTTTTCGCCAGCCAGCATCGGATTGCCCACTACAGGGATCTTTCCCAACTTCTCATGTTCGGCATACCTCAACATATTCCGATGCTGAACCTGCTCGTCGTCAAAGACTTCTTCAAGCGTGTTGACAGCCCCCCACGAAATGCCCGCCTCATCCAGACGGTCGGTCCAGTATTGCCTGGGCTGTTCGGCAAGCGTCTCGGCAAGCAGAGGCCGCAGCGCTTTAAGGTTATTGATTCTTCCCGTATTGGTTGCAAACCGCTCGTCATTTGCCAGCTCGGGGCGATCGCATAATTGGCAAAACTTGCCAAATTGCGTGTCGTTGCCAACAGCCAGTATGAAATAACCGTCCGCCGCCTGAAATACCTCATAAGGAGCAAGATTCGGATGCGCGTTGCCGCTGCGTTGCGGGCTGCTGCCCGAAACCAGGAAATTCGCTGCCTGATTGGCATTCATAGCTACAGCCACATCCAGCAAAGCCAGATCCAGATAGGTGCCAACCCCTGTGCGCTCCCGTTGAAACAAAGCGGCAAGAATCGCCGATGTCGCGTACATGCCAGTAGTGATATCAACAACGGCCACGCCAGTACGCAAGGGTCCTGCTCCTGGCTCGTCGTCCGCCCGGCCCGTATAGCTCATCAGTCCGCCCAGGCCTTGAAAGATGTAGTCGTAGCCCGGCCGTTGAGCTTTCGGCCCGCTTTGCCCGTAGCCGGTAATCGACGCATAGACGAGCTTGGGGTTGATAGCCTTCAGGCTGTCATAGTCCAAGCCATAACGCGCCAACGTGCCGACCCGATAGTTTTCAACCAACACATCGGCCGTCCGGGCCAGTTCCAACAACCGCTCGCGATCTTGCTCGGACTGGAAGTCCAGGCAAACCGATTTCTTGTTCCGGTTACAACAGCTGAAATAAGCCGACATCTGGGCACTGCCATCATCCGACTGCAGATATGGCGGGCCCCAGCCCCGCGTATCGTCGCCGCCTTGCGGCCGCTCTATCTTGATGACCTCGGCACCCAGGTCGGCCAAGTTCTGTGTACACCACGGCCCCGCCAGAATACGAGATAAATCAAGGACACGCATGCCCTCTAGCGCTTTACCGATCATAGATACCCTCTTCAAGACGAGGAACAAGTCTAAGGAGGAAGCCTGAAACAAGCCAGTTCAAATCTTCGAACGAGTCGTTCGTCACTGTCGCAAGCAGTAGTAGCCCGCTGCACAGCGGTTATGATGAATGATCGCTATCCAGGCGCGGCACTAAGGGGATGAAAGCATATGAACAACGTAAAAGCCTTTTGTTTTGACGTATTTGGCACAGTAGTTGATTGGCGTACCGGGGTTGCCCGCGAAGCGGAATACTTCTTTCTCAAGCACGGCCTGAGCGATATCGATCCCTATGAATTCGCCGATGCGTGGCGAGACTTGTATCAGCCGTCCATGCAAGCCTGCCGTAGCGGTGAACGCCCATTTACCCGGCTGGATGTCTTGCACCGTGAAAACCTGGAAACCGTGCTGGCCAATTACAAGCTTGATGTCGGCGCGATGGATGCCAATGAACTTGAAACGCTTTGTTCGGCATGGCATAGGCTGGATCCCTGGCCTGACGTGATCAGCGGGCTGACAAGGCTAAAACAAAAATACATTATTGCGCCCGCCTCGAATGGCAATATTGCCTTGATGGCCAATATGGCCAAACGAGCACATATCCCCTGGGATCTGATTCTTGGCGCCGAGGTGACTCAGGCATACAAGCCTGCCCCCCAGGCCTATATACGCATGGCTGACATCCTTGCCATTGCGCCCGGGGCGATTTGCATGGTGGCTGCACACAACGATGACTTGCGGGGAGCGCGCGAGTGCGGCCTGCGGACGGCGTTTGTTCCGAGGCCCACCGAACACGGTTTCGGACAAACCAAAGATCTGGCGGCCGCCAGCGATTGGGACATCATCGCTCTCGACTTCAACGATTTGGCGGAACAAGCAGGCTGCTAGCCCGAACTGTGTGGTTTCGACAACCGATTTTCTTGTGAGTTGAAAGAAGAATTGACCTTGCCGGCAAACGAGAACAATAATGAGGATCGTTCTCACTAATATCACTCAACTCCAACATGAAAAATCGTTACCCCATACTCGTGGTGGCAACCACGGCTTTTGCGACCCTGCCCGCCCATGCTCAAAATAACGCGGCGCAAGCGGGAGTGGAAACACTGGCACCGGTAACGATACAGTCAAGCGCAGATGCTTCCGCCGAAGGTTTGTTGCCGGCTTATGCGGGCGGCCAAGTTGCACGCGGCGGCCGCATGGGCCTGCTGGGCAATCTGGACACCATGGACACGCCGTTCAACAGCACGCAGTACACCAGTGAACTGATCAAAGACCAGCAAGCGGAAAGCATTGCCGACATTTTGCAGAATGATCCGGGCGTACGTGTGGCGCGAGGCTTTGGCAACTACCAACAGCTATATATGGTGCGTGGCTTCCCCCTGTACTCAGACGACATTACCTATAACGGCCTGTATGGACTGCTGCCGCGCCAGTATCTGGCCAGCGAATTCATCGAACGGCTGGACGTCTTCAAAGGCGCCAATGCCTTCCTGAATGGCGCAGCGCCCGGCGGCTCGGGAATAGGCGGAGCAATTAATGTCGTACCCAAGCGCGCGCCCAACGACCCACTGTCGGAAGTCACGCTAGGCTGGGAAAGCGGTAATCAGGGATATGGCGCTGTTGACCTGGCCAGACGTTTCGGACCCGACGACAGTACGGGCATACGAATTAATGCCGCCCGCCGCGATGGCGGCACCGCCGTCGACGGCGAAGAACGCGAACTGAGCGCCTTTGGCATTGGCCTGGACTGGCGTGGAGAACGGGCCCGACTGTCTGCCGATTTGGGATGGCAAGACCACAAACTGGGGCGCAACCAGCCTAGCGTAACGGTTGTCGAAGGCATTCCCATACCATCGGCGCCTGACGCCAGGGTCAACCTGGCCCAAGACTATACCTACTCCAACGAGCGCGACTTGTTTGGCACCATTAGAGGTGAGTTCGACATCACCGATAATGTGATGGCGTGGGCTGCGGTTGGCGGGCGCAGCAGCGACGAATCTTCGGGGTTTTCCAACCCTATCGTACAGAACGAAGCTGGTGACACTTCGCAGAGAAGCTCATTTTTCACACGCAAGGATACCGTCAAGACCGGCGAAATAGGCCTGCGCGCCAAGTTCAATACCGGCAGTGTCGGGCATACCATCAATGCGTCGGCCAACCATTTTCGATTCGACAGTCGTCAAGCCTACGTATTCTATGGCCCTACCGACTCCAACTTGTACAACCCAGTGCAGGTTCCTCGGTCCAATGAAATTGCCTTCGCGGGCGGTACGCTGGGTGATCCTTTGCTTGCAGAGAGCACACGCACGACCAGCTTCGCTATTGCCGACACGCTTTCATTTGCCGATGACCGGGTTCTGCTTACCGTTGGGTTGCGGCATCAGAAAATTGAAAGCCGTTCGTATGATTTCAATACCGGCGAGCTTCAATCACCCGTCAACAGTGCAAGCCGCGTTACCCCTGTCGCAGGTCTGGTTGTAAAGGCCAGCGATCAAATATCGCTGTATGCAAACTATATAGAGGGCCTGACGAAAGTAGACCCCGCACCAAACTCGCACTTGTCCAACGGCGCCTATGTCCCTGTCGTCAATGCAGGCCAAGTCTTTGACCCATTTCAGTCCAAACAGAAAGAAATTGGCATCAAGTTCGACGGCGGCAAAGTGGGCGGCAGCCTGGCGCTGTTCACCACCGACCAACCATCGGCATTCGTTGACCCTAATACCAGTATCTACGGCGTCAATGGAAAACAGCGCAACCGCGGTGCAGAACTGACTGTCTACGGCGAGCCCGTACGCGGCTTGCGTCTGCTAGGAGGCGTAACCCTGCTGGATGCCAAACAGGTCAACACGCTGGGCGGCGCCACTGACGGCAATCGCGCCATAGGTGTACCGAAAACGCTGTTTAATGCGGGCGTCGAGTGGGACGTGCCTGGCGTAAACGGATTGACGCTTACCGGGCGCGCCATACATACTTCATCGCAATATGCCGATGCGGCGAACACGCAAACCGTTCCGGCCTGGACTCGCTTTGACGTAGGTGCCCGCTATCTGACAGAAGTTGATGGCCATCTGCTTACCTTGCGCGCCAGCGTGGACAATGTAGCGAACAAAAACTACTGGGCATCGGCGGGCGGCTATCCAGGCTCCAGCTATCTGGTTCTGGGCGCACCGCGCACTGTCATGCTGTCCGCATCGGTCGAGTTCTAACAGGTATAGCGGATGAGGCACATTGCAACGCTGATCCATCGCTGGGTCGGCTTGACCATCGCCCTGTTCCTGATCGTTGCCGGGCTGACCGGCGCGGTCACTTCCTGGGACCACGAACTCGACGAATGGCTTAATTCCGACATCATGCACACGCCGGGGCGCGGTCCGCTGCAAGATCCCATGGCGCTTGCAGCTGCGGTAGAAGCTGCCGACCCGCGGGTGCAGGTCAGCTATATCTCGCTGGGCCTGGAAGAAGGTCATGCAGCGTCCTTTCTTGTGCGCCCATTGATCGACGCCAGCACAGGGCGTCCCTATCAGCTGGACTACAACAACGTATTTGTCGACCCGGTAACGGCGCAGATAACCGGCCATCGCGACTCGCGCGCGATATCGCTCTCGCGCCGCAGCCTGATGCCTTTTCTTAGGGATCTGCACTATAGCTTGCATATTCCCGCTTTCTGGGGCACCGATCGCTGGGGCTATTGGCTAATGGGCGGTGTTGCCCTGCTTTGGTTGCTGGATAGCTTTGTAGCCTTTTATCTGACCACACCGCGACGCTTGCGCAATGCCAGCGGCAACACGCCCAGGCACCGAAAACCGGCAACCTGGTGGCGGCGCTGGAAACCCTCTTGGCTAATACGCTGGGCAGCGGGCGGATACAAACTAAACTTCGATCTGCACCGGGCCGCGGGGCTTTGGGTCTGGGGCATCATTCTGGTCGTGGCCTTCACCTCGTTCTCTCTGAACCTGTATCGCGAAATTTTCTACCCAGTCATGTCGCTTGTTTCTCAAACGACGCCCGGCCCTTACGAAACCCAAACCCCTGCTCCCTACGGCAGCTACGTCGAACCCACGCTGGGCTTTGCGGATGCGGCACGGATTGCACAGGCAGAAGCGGCCCGACGCGGTTTTGAAACGCCTGCCGGCGGTATTTATTACGGCGGCGATTACCGCTTCTATAACGTGTCCTTCTTCAATCCTGCGGATGAAATGGGGTCCTTCGGCATGGGGCTATCGAATCTGTATATCGATGCGGCAGACGGCAGCGTAATCGGCGAGCACCGTCCCTGGAAAGGCACTGCTGCCGACGTCTTCGTACAATTGCAACTGCCGTTGCATTCGGGCCGTATCCTTGGCATGCCTGGCCGTATCCTGATGTCGCTGATGGGTTTGATCGTTGCCATGCTGTCCGTCACCGGCATCGTGATTTGGGAACGCAAGCGACGCGCGCGTAGGCTGCGCAGGCAGTAATTACCTCCCATCCTCCACCATTACAGGGCGCTACGGCGCCCTGTCGCCGTTTTAGTCCCCCTCTCTAAATACATGCGATTTGCCCACAGTGCACTGCGGGTATTCCACGATATTTTGGCTGAACAGACCTGTGGTAAAACCAGAGGTATGACAAGCACAGTTACTATCGTCCGGGCCCCTGACGAGGCCAAACAAGGTTATGAAAAGGTATTCCTGTTTCTGCGGGAAAAGCTCTTGGGGGGTACGCTGCGGCCAGGCGACCTGCTGCTGCCTGAACGAGAACTTGCCGAGCACTTGAAAGTCAGCCGGCCTATTGTGCGGGAAGCACTGCGCGCCTTGGCCATGATAGGTGTCGTCGAGATTCGTGAAAGAGTCGGGACTTTTGTAAAAAAGCCGGATGTATCTATTCTTGGGGATATTTTCGCTTTCACCGCAGCGCAAGACGGCGGCGTTATCGAAGACATCATGCAAGCCCGCATCGCGATTGAATGCCAGGCTATCCGCCTTGCCTGCGAGCGCATTACGCCGCTCGACCTGGAACAAATCAGCAACGCACTGCAGCAGATCAAGCAAACGATAGATTCGCCAGAAGACGGCGGCATGGCGGATTATGAGTTTCATTCGGCCATCGTTCGGGCAAGCAAATCCGACACATTGATCAGCATGTACAAATCCATGCATTCTTTGTTCATCAAATTGCACAAAGACCGGCGCAGCGTCGTAGATATGGCGCCAGAGCTCAAGCTGCAAATCATCGATGATCATCAAAAAATATTTCGCGCCCTGGCCGAAAAAAATGCTGAAAGCGCAGACCATCAACTCAGGGCCCACTTCCAGATCGGAGACGAAAGGCGCTACCAGGCAACCTTGAAAACAGCATTGAAATAATCGCGCAACATCGCAAAAAAATAAAAGGCAAGGAGACAAAAATGATCGGTAAAGTCGGATTTATCGGACTAGGGACTATGGGCCGGCATATGGCCGCAAACCTGATGAAAGCAGGTTTTCAAGTCGTCGCCTACGACACCGTACCCGAAGCTGTTCAGAACGTCGTAACGAACGGCGCCACACACGCCAAAAGCGTAGAAGAAGTCGGAAAACTGTCTGATGTCGTCATACTGATGCTGCCTAACACGCCTGATGTTCAATCGGTAATCTATGGCGCCGGCGGCTTGCAGGAACATCCGCCCGCCCAGCGCCTGATTATCGACATGAGCACTATTTCGCCGGTGGCAGTCCGCCAAATCAGTGCAGACCTTGCTGGAAAACAAATCGCATTTATCGATGCACCGGTGTCAGGCGGCCCTGTCGGCGCCCTGAACGCCTGCCTGACCATCATGGCTGGCGGCGACTCGGCGGCGTTCGAGCAAGCGCGGCCTGTTTTGCTTGCCATGGGCACAACCGTTACACACGTCGGGCCAAGCAGCGCGGGTCAAACATTGAAGCTGTGCAATCAGTTGATTTGCGGCATCAATATCCAGGCGATTTGCGAAGCATTGGCGCTTGCGCGTGCGTCGGGAATCGACCTGAAACTGTTGCGCGAGGTATTGATGGCCGGTTCGGCGGGGTCCTGGATGCTGGAAAAGCTGGGACCATCGATGATAGACGGCGATACACAGGCGGGTTTCCGTATCGATTTAATGCTGAAAGATTTGCGGCTTGTGCAAGAACTGGCATTTGAACTGGCCGTTCCATTGCCGGCGACTTCCCTGGTCACCACACAGTATCTGGATGCCCGAGTCCATAACGAAGGCGCCAATGGCAACCAGGCATTGTTTACCGTATACGACCGCATGAGCAATCAGGCATCGCCATAAAGGGACGGTACCAATGGGAAGCCTGAATTTCTCTATCGTGCTGGATCGTTGGGATATGATCCTGCAAGGCATGTACCTGACAATGAAGCTGACCGTGTTGGCGACAGCCGGCGGCTTTGTACTGGGCACCTTCTGCGCCATTGGCAAGCGCGGCAAGAACAAGTGGCTCAAGAAAATATGCAGTATTTATATTGAAGCCATTCGGAATACGCCTTTGCTTGTGCAAATATTTCTAGTGTATTTCGGTCTGTCGAGCATAGGGCTATCGCTGCATGCCATAGCCGTATCCCTGATTGCGCTCACCATCAATGTGGGAGCGTACTCAGCCGAAATCATGAGAGCAGGATTCGACTCCATTGAAAAAGGTCAACTGGAAGCAGCGGAAACGCTGGGGCTTTCTCGTCGGCAAATCTATTGGCATGTCATTCTCAAGCAGGCCCTGGAAAGAGTCTACCCAGCGCTGACCAGCCAGTTTGTCTTATTAATGCTGGCCTCCTCGATCTGCTCGCAAATATCGGCAGAGGAATTAACGGCCGTCGCCAATTTCATCCAGTCCGATACCTATCGCCCGCTAGAAACCTATATTGTCATCGGGGGCCTTTATATCTTCCTGTCCTTTCTTTTGCGCATCTTGTTTTGGGTGTTTGGCCTGATGCTTTTTCGGCGCCGCAGAAATCTTGACGCTTTAATTTAGCCGGAGAAAAAAATGGGTCAGAGCTTTGCGATTGGATATCTGGTGTTCCTGTTAAAAGGCGCTATCTGGACGGTTGGGCTATCCCTGATCGCCCTATTCTTCGGGGGCATCCTGGCCCTGGCGGTAGCGCTATGCCGAATATCAAGCCAGAAGGGATTAAGGCTGATCACCGCCATCTATATACAGATCATCCAGGGTACGCCTGTACTCGTGCTTATTTTCTTGATCTATTTCGGCCTGCCCTCGCTGGGCTGGTCCATATCCCCTTTACTGGCTGCATCGATATCGTTATCGGTCTATGTCTCGGCGTATCTGGGTGAGAGCTGGCGCAGCTCTATACAGTCTGTACCCAGAGCCCAATGGGAAGCGGCAGAATGCCTTGCGCTTTCTCGCACGCAACGCATGGTGAAAGTGATTCTGCCCCAGGCAGTCAAGATCGCGACTCCCCCTACTGTCGGGTTCATGGTCCAGATCATCAAGAACACATCGTTGGCGTCTATCGTCGGTTTCATTGAACTGGTAAGAGCAGGACAAATCATCAATAACACTATCTTCCAGCCATTTTTCATTTACCTGCTTATTGCGGCACTTTACTTTGCGATGTGCTACCCCCTTTCAATTTTGAGTCGCAAACTTGAAATGAGAGCCGGAGAAAAATCTTATGCTTAGTACGACAGATACTCGTCCTCCTGAAATCGTGGTCAGCCTGAAGGACGTACATAAAAAATTCGGCAACACTGAAGTATTGCGCGGCGTAAGCATGGACATCGCGCGCGGAGAAGTCGTTGCCATCATAGGGAAAAGCGGGTCAGGGAAAAGTACTGCCTTGCGATGCATCGACCTTCTGGAATCCATCAACAGCGGCACCATTACCGTATGCGGGCATCAAGTCGACAAACCGAACATTGACTTGAAATCTTTGCGGCTGGACATAGGTATCGTCTTTCAAAGCTATAACCTGTTTCCACACCTGAGCATCGAAGAAAACGTCATGCTCGCCCCTACCGCCGTAAAAAAATTATCAAAAAAAGAGGCCCGGGAACTTGCCCATCGGGTGCTGGGTCAAGTGGGATTACTGGAAAAGTCCAGGGAATATCCGGAACGGCTGTCGGGGGGACAGCAACAACGTGTCGCCATTGCACGGTCTTTGGCGATGGAGCCCAAAGTCATGCTGTTTGACGAAGTCACGTCTGCCCTGGATCCCCAATTGACCGGAGAAGTCTTGCGCGTCATCGAAGACCTTGCAACCAAGGGCATGACGATGATCATGGTGACGCACGAAATGAATTTCGCCCGAAAAATCGCTGACACCATCATCTTTATGCATGATGGCAAAGTCTGGGAGAAAGGAACGGCCGAAATTCTTAGCAACCCTCATACAGCAGAACTGAGGGAGTTTTTACAAAACGAGCTTTAATAACCAGACCCAGGAGACACGACAATGAAAAAGAGCACTTATATCGCAGCTATCCTCTGCTCGGCAGGCTTGCTAGGCACAAGCATGACGGCTGCCAACGCCGACGTACTGGACAACGTCGAGAAGGCCAAGACGATCCGCATATCGACAGACCTTGGCATTCCACCCGCCGGCATGATGAGCTCATCCCTTGAGCCCATAGGCGCCGATGTGGAAGTCGGCAAACTATTGGCCAAAGATTGGGGTTTCAAATATGAGTTGATTCAAACGACTGGCGCAACGCGTATCCCTAACTTGCAAACCGACAAGGCTGACATTGTCGTTTCCACCTTGTCGGTCACGCCCGCCCGCGCTGAAATCATTGATTTCTCCAAGCCCTATGCTGTGCTTCAGTCTATTGTGGCGGGCTACGACGATCAACCAGTCACCAGCCTGGAATCCCTCAAGGGCAAGACCGTTTCGGTAACTCGGGGTACGACACAAGACACCGAGTTGACCCCGCAGGCGTCAAAATACGGCTTCACTGTCGCGCGCTATGACGACGATGCCACATTGGTGACTGCCGCCGTCAGCGGCCAGGCAAAGATGGTTGCCACGTCCCAATCATTGGTTGCGCAGATCGATAAAAAGATCGGCAAGAACAATTTCAAACCCTTGTTTGTATTGCGTAATTTTGATTTGGCTATCGGCGTCAAGAAAGGCGAAACCAAGCTTTTGGCCAAGGTCAATGAGTGGGTGGACACCAATATTCAAAACAACAAACTGAATGAAATCTACAAAAAATACTACGGCACGGAACTGCCCGAAAACATGCGTGGAAAGTAACTCATCATCAAAAACCTCAGGAAGTGAATTATGCGTATTGTTATCGGCTCCGATCATGCAGGCTGGCATTTGAAGAACTCAGTCATAAGCTGCGTCAAGGCTCTCGGCCACGACGTAACCGACGTTGGCAGTTTCAACGATGAGCCAGTGGATTTCCCCGATATTGCCAGAACCTTGACCAATGAAATCAAGTCAGGTTCGGCTGATCGGGGCATTATGGTTTGCGGTACTGGGGTAGGCGCGTCCATTGCCGCCAATAAAGTCAAGGGGATACGGGCGGCAGTCTGCCACGACGTACATTCCGCGCACCAATGTGTCGAACATGATGATGTCAATGTCATGTGCATTGGCGCTCAAATTATTGGCCCGTGGTTGGCGAATGATCTGGTTGCCGCTTATCTGAATGCCGAATTCTCTACCGACGAAGACTGTCGGCGGCGGGTGGAAATGCTGCACGAAATGGATCAATCGTAGTCGCAACGACCAAGGCAGGATAGAACGATGGCAACTCAAGCTCCCAAGATTTTTGTCACTGGAATCTACGCAGTAGATCTGGTTTTTACCGGGAGCCGGTCGCCATTGCCTGGCGAAACGGTTTCGGCCTCTGGCTTTATGCGCAGCCACGGAGGCAAAGGGTCTAACCAAGCCGTTGCAGCGGCAAGGGCTGGGGCCGAAACCTCTTTTTTCTCTTTCATCGGAAACGACTCATTCGGAGAAGACGCCCGCGCATTCTGGCGTACCGAAAAAGTCCACGACAAAACCACTATTATCCAAGGCGAAACTACCGGGGCAGCCGGTATTTTTGTCGACGAGCGCACCGGCAGCAACAGTATCACTGTGTTTCCCGGTGCGTCCCGATTAATGCGCAAGCGCGACATAGACACGGTCGAGTCCGACATTGCCGCGTCCGATGTCTTCGTCGTGCAATTGGAACAACCCATCGAGGTTGCCTTGCGGGGCCTGGAAATTGCCCGCAAAAACCAAGTCATCACCATTTTGAATCCTGCACCGGCTACCGCGCTGCCGGATGATATCTTTGCCTTATGCGATTACCTGCTTCCCAATGAAACCGAGGCCAGTTTGCTGACCGGCCTTCCGGTAGAAACAACCGAAGAGGCGCAAGCTGCCGCCCGCGCGCTCTTGAAGAAAGGTGTGCGCAACGTCATCGTTACGTTAGGGGAAAAAGGTGCGCTATATTGCAACGAGCAAGAAACCTTCCTGGTGGGGCCGGTTACTGTGGGCACGTGTGTTGATACAACAGGCGCGGGCGACGGCTTCACCGCTGGGTTTGCCGTCGGCTTGGCTAAAGGCCTGCCGGTACGGGCGGCAATGGAGTTTGCCGCAGCACTAGCCGGTATTTCGGTAACTCGCCACGGCGCAGCGCTTTCCATGCCCACACTGGCAGAAATCGAGTCCGTCCTGGAGACACACAACCAATAGACGCAACATGAATCCCGAAGACCTGGAACTCCTAGTAACTCGCACCATGCCTTATGGCAAATACAAAGGCCGGCTTATTGCCGACTTGCCCGGCCACTACCTGAACTGGTTTGCCCGTGAAGGGTTCCCTAAAGGGGAAATCGGTCGTCTTCTGATGCTGATGCAGGAAATGGA
>NZ_JBEBUX010000024.1:0-37613 GCF_040393045.1 Pollutimonas bauzanensis
ATTCTGCTTCATATTGGCGATTGTTGCGTCCGACAGGTGGCGTGCAATGGAGATACCGCGCAAGTCTCCCTTGACGAGAGTGACCTGCGCGCTGTTCATCGCCACATCGGTTCCGGTGCCCATCGCAATGCCGACATCCGCTTTGGCCAGGGCAGGGGCGTCATTAATGCCATCGCCGGCCATCGCAACAATACGGCCTTCCGCTTGGAGCCTGCTGACCAGATCCAGCTTGTCGGCCGGCTTTACTTCACCATGAACCTCGTCAATTTCTAGCTGTTGCGCCACCGAATTAGCCGTCGAAATGCCATCGCCCGTTGCCATGATGACGCGGATTCCAGCCGCCTTGAGCTCCTTTACGGCATCCGGCGTACTTTTCTTGATGGGATCAGAGACGGCGAGCAAACCTGTCAATTGCCCGCCTGCTGCCAGATAGATGACGCTCGCGCCCTTTGTACGTAACGATTCGGCGCTACTGGCCATAATCTTGACGTCAACACCTTCTTGATCCATCAGAGCTGTATTGCCTAAAACAAGGCGTTTACCATCGACCTGGCCACGCACCCCGATACCGCTACCGGACTCAAAGTTGTTTACTGTACTAAGGACTAAGCCTCGCTCGCGGGCTGCGTTGACAATGGCATCCGCCAGGGGATGCTCACTGCCCTGATCAAGGCTTGCCGCTAAGCGCAGCACTTCGTCAGCCTCTGTGTCGCCTGCGGGAATGGCCTGTTCGAACGCGGGCCGACCTTCGGTTAACGTGCCGGTCTTATCGATAATGAGGGTATCGACTTTACGAAAATTTTCGATTGCTGCCGCATCGCGAAACAGCACGCCCTGGGTGGCACCACGACCGGTCGCCACCATAATGGACATGGGCGTTGCCAAGCCCAGTGCGCATGGGCAGGCGATGATCAGGACGGCCACGGCATTGATCAAACCATAGACCCAGCTTGGTTGGGGGCCAAACATGCCCCAGACGAAGAGCGTGATGATTGCGATCGCCACGACCGCCATCACAAAATAACCCGCGACCTGATCCGCCATCCGTTGCATGGGCGCGCGGGAACGCTGCGCTTGCGCGACGAGCTGGACGATTTGTGCGAGCACCGTGGCCGAACCGACCTTTTCAGCTCTAATTATTAGCGAGCCGGAGGTGTTCATTGTCGCGCCGATCACTTTGTCGCCCCGGCGCTTGCTCACCGGTAGAGGTTCGCCCGTGAGCATGGATTCATCCAGGGAACTGACGCCATCTTCTACAAGCCCATCGACGGGGACTTTCTCCCCGGGGCGTACACGCAAGCGATCGCCTTCATGGACATGCGTCAGGGGCACATCTTCCTCGGTGCCATCAGCGTTGATCCGACGGGCAGTTTTGGGGGCAAGCCCAAGCAGCGACTTGATCGCAGCCGACGTCTGCGAACGCGCGCGCAGTTCAAGGATTTGGCCAAAGAGGGTCAATGAGATGATGACCACTGCGGCCTCAAAGTAAACGGCGATCCGACCCATGGACATGAACGTTTCGGGAAAAACTCCTGGGGCTACTGTGGCGAAAACGCTATAAATGAATGCAGCGGCCGTACCCAGACCAATTAATGTCCACATATTGGGGCTGCGGTTGACTACCGACTGCCACCCTCGTACGAAGAACGGCTGCCCAGCCCACAGCACTACCGGTATCGATAACACCAGCTCAATCCAGGTTTGAGCGGTCATGCTGAACCAGCCCAGTTGGTGGCCGAGCATGGCCAATACGGTGACAATGATGGTAAATGGTAATGTCCACCAGAATCGGCGCGTGAAATCCTTCAATTCTGGATTATCGTCCTCCAGGCTCGGCATCAGCGGTTCAAGTGCCATGCCACATTTTGGGCAGCTTCCGGGACGATCCTGTCGAATTTCAGGGTGCATCGGACAGGTGTAAATTGTGCCGGTAGCTGAGCCGGAGTCCGGTCGCTTCATGTTGTGCTCGTGCGGGTGTTCTGACTTGTTCTGCGCCATAAGGGCCTTCCCTAGGAATGGAGAGCAAACTCAGCCGGTATACGGGCAAATCCCTTTCCCCGGGATTGCTCAACCAATACAGACCCATAATGCCATATCCCCATTCATTTTCCAGGGCCTTATCACATTACATTCTTGTCATGATCTTTGGTCGCTCAAACATGGCCTGCCTAACAGGATAAAGGGCTAGTAGCCCGTTAACTCGTAGCCTTGCGCATTCTCCAGAGGCGCGTCATCGGCATAAAGGTGGACGAGGGTGTCACCCTCCAATTTCATCGAAGGTAGGGAAGGGCGCCAGGCCCTTTTCGCGCCGATAACGCGCGCGTTCCTTTTGCGGGGGGGGATTACCCTATCATGGTTGCAATAGCATAGCTACCTCCGAAGTTGGCCATATTGGATTTGACTGAACTTTCGCCATACCCGAGTACAATCCGGCCTAGCGTGGCCGACTGTTCCTTCCATTAAGCACAAAGCAATTATTAAACTAAGGAAGATCAATATGAGCGAATATCGCAAACTATGGTGGACGCTAATAACAGTTCTTATTGTTACGTTCGCAATCCTGGGGTTTTCTGGCGTTGAAATATACAAAAACGCTCCACCGATACCCAGCCAGATAATAACGCCCTCACAGAAAATCCTGATGACCAAAGAGGATATCCTCAACGGTCAAACCGCCTGGCAAAGTACCGGCGGCATGCAAATCGGATCCATCTGGGGACATGGTGCGTATCAGGCACCCGACTGGACAGCCGACTGGCTGCACCGTGAACTACTAGCATGGTTGGAACTGGCTGCTCAAGAGAAACACGGCAAATCGTATGCGCAATTGAACGGCGAAGCACAGGCTGGCCTGGATTACGAACTAAAGAAAGAGTATCGCGGAAACACGTTCAATGCCGACACCGGCAATGTCACGGTCACAGAGCGACGCGCCACTGCAATCGCCCAAACTGCCGACTACTACCACAGGCTTTACGGTGCGGCGCCCGAGCTGCAGAAAGCACGCAGCAACTTCGCCATGAAGGAAGACACGCTGCCCGATGCGAGCCGGCGTGACGATTTGACGAAATTTTTCTTCTGGACGGCCTGGGCAGCATCGACCGATAGACCTGGAACCGTGGCCACTTATACCAACAACTGGCCGCCTGAGCCGCTTATCGGCAACCATCCGACGACCGAAAACGTCCTCTGGTCACTGGCCTGTATCATTATCCTCATAGCCGGTGTCGGATTCCTCGTCCTAGGCTGGGCTTTTCTGCGAAAGCACGAGCCAGACCCAACGCCCGCGCAACAGGATCCCTTAACATTAACTCGCCTGACCCCATCGCAAAAGGCGCTTGGTAAATACCTGTTCATCGTCATGGCGCTGTTTATCGCGCAGGTATTGCTAGGAGGTTTTACCGCGCACTACACCATCGAAGGGCAAGAATTTTACGGCATCGATATTTCCCAGTGGTTTCCCTATGCGCTCACGCGAACCTGGCATCTACAATTAGCCATCTTCTGGATCGCCACCGCATTCCTGAGTGTGGGCCTATTCCTTGCTCCGATCATCAACGGCGGCAAGGACCCGAAGTTTCAAAAGCTGGGCGTGAATATGCTGTTCGGCGCGTTGATCATGGTCGTGGCAGGCTCGCTAATCGGCAACTTCCTGGCAATTAAACAAATCATGCCTGTAGAGCTGAACTTTTGGCTGGGTCACCAAGGCTACGAATATCTTGATCTTGGCCGGGTCTGGCAAATCGCTCTATTTATTGGCTTACTGTTATGGTTGGGGCTGATGCTGCGCGCCTTTATACCTGGGTTCAGGAGGGGCGGCGATAAAAACCTGCTGGCCTTGCTTTGCGCATCAACAATCGCTGTTGGCCTGTTTTACGGTGCTGGCCTCTTCTACGGTGAACGCACACATATCACTATCATGGAGTACTGGCGATGGTGGGTCGTTCATCTTTGGGTAGAAGGCATCTTCGAGGTCTTTGCCACAACTGCTTTAGCCTTCGTATTTTCCAGCATGGGCCTTGTATCCAAGCGGATGGCAACCGCAGCCAGCCTGGCAGCGGCATCGCTGTTCATGGTGGGTGGCGTACCCGGCACATTCCATCATATTTACTTCTCAGGCACGACGACTTCCATTATGGCAATCGGCGCCGCCTTCAGCGCGCTCGAAGTTGTGCCGTTGATTCTGCTGGGATACGAAGCCTGGGATCACTGGCGCCTTAAAGCGCGTGCGCCCTGGATGGAAGCCGTTAAATGGCCCTTGATGTGCTTTGTAGCCGTCGCATTCTGGAACATGCTCGGAGCCGGCGTTTTCGGATTCATGATCAACACCCCCGTCGCCCTGTTCTATCTGCAAGGCCTCAACACCACAGCGGTGCATTCCCATGCCGCTCTGTTCGGTGTCTACGGATTCCTGTCGATAGGCTTCGTTCTGCTTGTCTTGCGTTATATTCGGCCTGGCCTGCAATTTAACGACAGGCTGCTACACACAGGATTCTGGTGGCTTAACGCCGGATTGGTGCTAATGATCTTCACCAGCCTGCTTCCTGTTGGCCTGTTCCAATTCCAGGCGAGCGTCAGCACGGGTATGTGGTATGCCCGGGGAGAAGAGTTCATGCAGCAAGATTTCCTACAAACGCTGCGCTGGATTCGTACCTTTGGCGATGTTGTGTTTATCGTTGGCGCCCTGGCAATTGCCTGGCAAGTCGTTATCGGGGTGTTCCAACCACAACCCAAGACTATTCTTTTGGACGATGATAAGTTGGCCGCTAAAGCGCCTGCATAAAAATACAGATCGTCGGGCTCACGCGTTTGTGAGCCCGTTTCCAACTGGAAAGGCGTGGACGACCATAGGTTGCGCCAGGAGTATCAGAATCCGTCGGTAATCCATCGCTTGCGGACAAGTAGTGCTCTCGTTCACATAACGCTAGGACACAGGGGTAACGCTATCTTCTCGCTACTCGATAGAGAGTGCGGCACATCGGAAGGATCTCTTCGCAGAACACTGAATGAGCGTTTAGGGTCTATTGAACTGGGTCGATCCGCCATGTAGTCCGCGATGACTTTATCCGGCGCACCAGGAAGAAATGACCAGTCTGCGTTGCGTCCATTTGCGCTTATGGTCAACACAACACGTTCCAACTCGCCGCGACGAGTCTCGGACTCCTCGCCAGCCATTATCAGATGAATTGGCATTCCGTCGAAGAGTGGCGAACTGACCGCATACTCCAACGCACGCAAGATCGATTTTTCGCCATCATAGGCAATCACGACGTTTTCCGGATGCGAAAACTCCTGCGGGGCGACGACCGTGGGCGCCGTAGCCCGCGCTACCGTGGCAATGTTAACCGTGCCAGGTGCGCACGCGACCAGTATCAACATGGATAAAATTGCTGCCGGGGTAATAGCCCACGCCGCCCGCCCTGAGCGACAGGGCGGCGTCGCGCAGTTCGTCGAGTGGTACGCCAGGAAGGCGCAGATCGACTGCCTTCCCGTCCATATGCAGACTGCGCCGGGCAACGCCTCCGCCGCGCGTGGTGCGCAACCGTTCGTTGGTTTTTGAGGAACGATACCCTGAAATAATCTCGAATGATGTATGCACCTTGAGTGCTGCGCGTAGCGAGTGCATGATGTCGTAGAGTCCAGCGTCCATCCTGCCGATGTCTCCTGAGTAGTGATCGCGCAGGAAATGGTTGAGGTCAGTGAGCGCCTTGGGCACATATTCGGCGCCGACCGCGTAGATCAGCTCGATTTTCTCGCGCGTGTGAGTGTGGTCCATCGCCAGATTCCTGGACGAGGACATGGCCTGGTAGGTGGCGCGGGCTATGGTGGGCATGGTGCCCAGAACAGCCAGGCCCGAGGCGGCCGATAAAAAACGCCGGCGCGCGGCGCAGCGGGGGGTCGTCATTGGCAATACCAAAAAAATACGCGTACCCGTGTGTGCGGTGCAGCGTACACACGCTGCAAGCACCATTAATGGGCGCGACCGACATCGTGCAGTGCCAGCTCAAGGCGCGCATCCTGCTTATAGATGTCAGGGTAAAAATATACTTTACCACCATTTTTTACAACGGCTGTACTGTAGGCAATCAGCACCGGTATGGGATGTTCGAGTTTTATGGTGCGTGATTTGCCGGCTTTCATCGCCTCGTCTATCCGGGTTTCCGTCCATTCTGGGTTGTCGTGCAGCACGAACCGGGCGAGTTGCACCGGGGACTCGATGCGGATGCAGCCGTGGCTGAAGTCGCGGCGCACGCGTGAAAACAGCTGTGGCGCCGGGGTGTGGTGAAGATAGATATTCTGGTCGTTGGGGAAAATGAACTTGATATCCCCCAGGGCGTTGCGCGGGCCCGGGCGCTGTCGTACTCGCCATTCCCCGCGCTGGACCGCGTCGATCGCTGCGCTGCTCAGGGAATGCACGATCTTGCCGTCCTGCGCGACAAACTCGAACCCCTGTTGTGTGAAGTACGCCGGGTCGCGGCGCAACTTTGGCAGTGTTTCGCTGCGCGCAATCGATCGGGGTACGTTCCAATAGGGGCTGAACTCGATGAACCGCATGTCTTCCAGAAAAATGGGTGTGCGCGTGTCCAGTGCCCGACCCACGATGACACGCATCTCGAGGTCAAGCTTCACACGATTGCCCTGGGTTTCGTAGGCGCGCAACACGAATTCGGGAACGTTCACCACAATCATGCGCGGACCGTAAAGCAGCGGGGTCCAGCGCAGCCGTTCTAGCGTCAGCGCCATCTGCCTTACGCGCTGTGGTGGTGCGACGTTAAGCTCGGCCAGGGTCGTGGGCCCGATGACGCCATCCCCGTCCAGTCCGTGGCGGATTTGGAAGCGCCGGACCGCATCGACCAGTTCGCCCTCATAGCGTGTGGGAACGATCGTGGAAGGAGGCAGGTCGCCTAATGCAATCAGGCGCGCGGCCACGGTAGCAAGCCCGGTGTATTCCTCGCCTGGCTTGAGCGAGCGCGCGGGCAGTGCAGGAAGAGTCCCTTGCCAGGCAGGGGGCAGGCCCATGGCGCGGTATGCATTCATCGTTGTGCGCAGGGATTCGTACATGGGCACTTCAGGCACCGCATCGTTCAGGGCCTGCGTGAGCCGGCCTGCCGTGCGGGCCTCGGCGATGATGCTTCTGGGGTCGAACGACGAGAGCGGCGGAGCCTTAAACCTATGCTGGAGCACTTCCGGGTTGAGCCTGCCTTGGTGCAGGTCTCGCAGATAGTGGACAAGCGCTTCGGTGAGCTGATCGTCCAGCTTGGCCGTCATGGCCCGTTCTGCGAGGTCGTTGGCGGCCTGCTCAAAGGCCCGCGAGAGCTCGGCGACGTGATAATCCTGCGGATTCAGGCCCTGAGTCTCTGCATCGGCAAGTGTTTTGATGGCATGAATCGCGTCCGCTCCGGGTCTGCCGCGCTCGAACCACGATGGCACTAATGCTTCCTGTAATTGCGCGTCTCGGAAAAGATCGGGATTGGTGACGTTGACGCCCGGGATGATGCCTGGGGCTTCCACGGTGGCCGCGTTCGTACCGGAGATTCCACTTGGCGTCTGCGCGCCGGTTGAAAAGGCAAAAAGCGCCAGCATGGCGCTACACAGTATTGTGCGTACGGTTGGCTTCCAACTCAAGGGCGTCATAGGCTTTTCGTGGATGAGCGATGAGTCATTGTCGCATAGAGCATAGTGGTGACACAGCGCCGCGTGATGGGAAAAGAGTAGGGTGACAGCTCTATCAGTTAGGTGATCACAGAATAATCATGAGCCAGCGTGGCCTGTCGGGCCTGCCGGTTCTGCGCGTTTCTTTTTGATGCTCACGAATCTGCAGCACACATGTCTTGACAACTACCGCCATTTTCTCGTGCATCAAGTCGGGGTTGCCGCCTTCATCCAGTAATTAGCAAGCCGGCCAGATGAGGTGTATGAATCTTGCTCCTCTAAGAGTAATCTTGTCCAGAGCAACTTAACTAGTTGGTGGTAGGGTCGAATACTGCTTGAGTGGGGAATTATGGAACTTTCTTTTCTTGGCGCAGCCGGTACAGTGACTGGCTCTCGACATCTGCTTGAGGCCGATGGGCGGCGTATCCTTATCGATTGCGGATTGTTTCAGGGGTTGAAACAATTACGCTTGCGAAACTGGGGGCGTTTCCCGGTAGCGCCCGATAGCGTGGAAGCCATTGTGCTGACGCATGCTCATCTTGATCATTCTGGATATTTGCCGCGACTGGCGCACGATGGGTTCCATGGCCCTGTCTATGCAACTGAGGCTACCGTCGACCTGTGCCAGATTCTGCTGGCGGATAGTGCCCATATTCAAGAGTCCGATGCCGATTTTGCCAATCGGCATAACGTGTCCAAGCATTCCCCGGCTTTGCCCTTATATACCGTGAAAGACGTTGATCAGGTGATGCGGCGGCTAGAGAAACTGTCTTTTGACACGCTGCATGAGCCTCTGGATGGGATAGGCATGCGGTTTCACCGTGCTGGCCACATACTCGGCGCGTCTATCGTTGAAATACACTGGAAGGGGTGCAATATTGTTTTTTCCGGAGACCTGGGCCGTTACAACGACCCTCTGATGACGGATCCTGCTGTAATAAAGAATGCCGATTATTTAGTATTGGAGTCAACTTACGGAGACCGGCACCATGATCAGGAGAATCCGGAAAATAGGCTGGAAGAGATCATTCGTCGCACTGCCACCCGTGGAGGCACCGTAGTCATTCCCGCTTTTGCGGTTGGACGCGCCCAATTATTGCTTTGGTATATGTATCGGCTCAAGCAACAAGGGCGTCTACCTGCCAATCTGCCCATTTATCTGGATAGTCCGATGTCAGTGAGTGCCGTGGATATTTATCGCAGCCATCCTGACGATTTGCGATTAAACGAAGCTGACTACGCCGCAGCTTTTAATATCGCCTATTACGTTCGCGATGTCGAAGAGTCCAAAGCGCTGGATACCGCACCCATGCCCAAAGTGATTATTTCCGCTAGCGGAATGGCTACCGGAGGGCGAGTTCTGCATCATCTGAAGCGATATGCGCCTGACTCACGCTCATCCATCCTGTTCGCCGGCTTTCAAGCTGCGGGAACGCGCGGCGCCAAAATGTTGAATGGGGCTGAAACCATAAAAATTCATGGTGAATACATTCCCGTGCGGGCAGAACTGCATAACTTATCGATGCTGTCTGCTCACGCCGACGCTGATGAAATCATGCGTTGGCTGGGTAACTTTCAAAAGCCGCCAAAGGCAACCTTTTTGGTTCATGGCGAGCCAGAGGCTGCGGACACCTTGCGCTTGCGAATCAAAGACGAATTAGGCTGGTCATGCCGTGTGGCAGGGGATCTTGAAAAGGTCAGGCTGTAGCAAAAGAGATGCTTCCATTCTCCCTTTGCTCGTAAGCATTGTTCTTGATATTGCGCAATATACCCGTCTGATCCAAGAGTACGCTGAATAGAAGCTCACGAGGATGATGAGAACTGGCGCAAATGGCTTTAAGTAAGGGGAAATGCATGGAAACCTCAAACCAAACTCCCAACCGAGTGGCTGTGGTAACAGGAGGTATGGGAGGTCTTGGAACCGCATTGTGCCAACACTTGGCAAGAAGCGGCATGAAAGTCGCTGCGAGCTATTCACCTGACAACGATAGTGTCCAGGATTGGTTGGCTGAGCAACAGCATCAGGGGTTCGAGTTCAAGGCATTTCGTGTTGATGTGACTGATTACGCTTCTTGCCAGAGTGCTGTATCGCAAATCGTGGCTGAAATGGGTGCGATTGATGTGCTAGTAAATAATGCCGGCATTACTCGGGATGCATCCATGCGAAAAATGACACTGGATGACTGGCGTGCAGTGCTTCATACGGATCTGGACAGTATTTTCCATATGTCTAAGCAGGTGCTGGATGGCATGGTGGAACGGGGTTGGGGCCGAATCATCAATATTTCGTCGGTCAATGGACAGAAGGGCGCGTTTGGGCAGGCGAATTACTCTGCAGCTAAAGCAGGCATTCATGGCTTTACCAAAGCCGTGGCCTTGGAAGTCGCTAGAAAAGGGGTGACGGTCAATACGGTTTCACCCGGCTATTTGCGCACCGCAATGGTGACAAAGGTTCCAGAAGACATCATGAAAACAAAGATTTTGCCCGAGATACCCATAGGTCGCCTGGGTGAGCCCGACGAGGTTGCCGCTTTAGTGGCCTTTTTAGCATCGAATGAAGCGGCTTTCATTACGGGTGCCAATATTGCAATTAACGGTGGCCAGCACATGTGCTGAAATAGCTATGGAAAAAGCAACTCAAGATTTCACTCGGAAGGGTTCGTCGGACGCTGTTCTTAACGAGGCGTTTGCATCGTTCACGCACGGTATTGCGCTAGCGTCAATTGTCGGGGCTTATCTGGACTGGATCAGTCACGCAGCCGCCTCTCCGGATAAGCAGCGCGACATGCTCGAGAGCGTGCTTAGAAAGCTGTCTGCCTGGGGCAAGTATGTGCATGATTCAGCGTCGGGTAAGTGCTCTCCGTGTACACAACCGCAACCGCACGATAAGCGTTTTGCCAATCCTGCTTGGGCAGATATACCCTTCAACTGGTCTTCCCAGGCATTTTTGCTAACGGAGCAGTGGTGGGTAGAGGCCATGACCAATGTGCCGGGTGTATCTGCCCATCATGAGGATGTCGCTGAATTCGTGACCCGCCAGTGGCTTGATATGCTGTCCCCGTCGAATTTTATTACTTCCAACCCTGAAGTATTACGCTATACCTTTGCAACCGGCGGCGGTAACCTGATTCGCGGTGCGCTAAATTGGCAGCAGGATGCCATCAACCTTTTGTGTCATCGAAAACCCAGAGGCACAGATGATTTCATACCAGGGGAAAAGGTTGCGCTAACCCCAGGAAAAGTGATCTATCGAAATCATCTGATTGAACTGATTCAGTATGAACCCGTTACGAAAGAGGTTTACCCCGAGCCGATATTGAT
The DNA here is from genome assembly GCF_040393045.1 of Pollutimonas bauzanensis. GTDB lineage: Bacteria > Pseudomonadota > Gammaproteobacteria > Burkholderiales > Burkholderiaceae_B > Pollutimonas > Pollutimonas bauzanensis_A. The sequence continues at coordinate 10,975 of NZ_JBEBUX010000024.1, forward strand.
TGTTCCATCATGGATCATGAAATATTACATTCTTGACTTGTCCCCCCAGAATTCATTGGTTAAGTACCTGCTTGAGCAGGGCCATACCGTTCTAATGATTTCCTGGAATAACCCAACAAAAAATGATAGCAATTTGTCATTCAATGACTATCTCGATATGGGCGTCATGTCTGCCTTGCGGGTGGTTAAGAAAGTGATGCCTCACACGCAGATTCATGCGGTGGGTTATTGCCTGGGTGGAACCATTCTGGCGATAGCTGCTGCGGCGTTACAGCGCAAGAAGGATGACACTTTGGCCAGCATGACGTTGTTAGCCAGCGCATTGGACTTTGAGGAACCCGGTCAGTTAGGCCTATTCATCGATGAAAGCCAGATTGCCTATTTGGAAACCATTATGTCGAGTCAGGGCTATCTGGATGGCCGGCAGATGGCGGGGGCTTTTGCGCTTATCAACTCCAAAGATCTGGTTTGGTCAAAACTCATTCACGAGTATCTGATGGGAGCGCAAACGCCGATGACGGATTTACGTGCATGGAATGCCGACGCCACGCGAATGCCGTATCGCATGCATAGCGAATACTTGCGCAAACTTTATTTGAATAATGATCTGGCCGAGGGCCGATTTATTGTGGATGGCAAGCCCATCGCCTTGAAAGATCTTCGCGTGCCTGTGTTTTCGGTGGGCACAGAGCGCGACCATGTCTCGCCTTGGCGGTCTGTTTACAAAATTCATTGGTTGACCGATTGCGAAGTCACGTTTGTACTGACTTCTGGCGGCCATAACGTCGGCATTGTTAATCCTCCCGAAGAAAATGGATACCCGGATTCTTCGTATCGGACGGCGCTTCGGGCTTTCGGGGGAGATTATATGGACCCGGACTCGTGGCTGATGGCCTCTGAGCAGCGGGCGGGATCTTGGTGGCCGCAATGGCAGTCGTGGTTAGCGAAACGGTCTTCCGGAAAGGTGCCTGCCCCAGCGATTTCGGGGGACTTGGTATTGCCGTTGGCCGATCTTGACGATGCACCTGGCCGCTATGTTCACATTGCGTAAGGTGCCCATTCAACTTGGAGATATGGTATGAAAACCGAAACAGACACTGCGCTTGACGCATATCAGCAGCAGCTAGTAGTAACGCGGGAAATATCCGAGGCGTTTTTCGAGGGCGCGGGCCGCATAGAAAATGTTTGGCTTGAACAGACGGGCAGGATCCTCGACGAGCAATTGAAGTTTTTCCGTGCCGCAGCGGCTGTTCAAGATCCTCAGGGATTGGCAGCCCTACATTCTGCGTTTTTCTCGCAGTCGCCCAATGATCTTATTAAAGCCCAACAGCAAATTCTAAACGTGGTTACCGATACGCAAACGAGAATCAGCAAAATCTTGAGCAACAACGCCAGTCTGCTGAAGGCGGGGTTTCCTAGTTTGGGAAGCAAAGCCATACCGCTTGCCACACCTGAGTCCAGCAACACGCCCGTCAGCAAAAAAGAGAGTGCCCATGCCAAAGGGTAATCCTTCCGCCCAATATAGGGGTTAAACGCGTTTTGACTGGTGTCCAGGATGAGCATACGTAATTTGGAGTACTTGTTTCGTCCACGCTCTGTTGCTGTTATAGGTGCGACAAACCGTCCTCATAGCGTGGGGGCGACGGTGATGCATAATTTAATGGCGGGCGCGTTTCAAGGATCGATTATGCCCGTCAATCCTAAGCACGACAGCCTCGCCGGCCTTCCTGTATTTCACGATCTATCTGCACTTTCTGCCATTCCTGATCTAGCCATTATTTGCACCCCGCCGTCGACGGTGCCTGGCTTGATAACACGGCTTGGTCAAATAGGTACTAGGGCGGCAATAGTCTTGACAGCCGGCTCTGATACGCCATCCTCAGGCGGGGCAGTGAGCATGCAGCAGGCCATGCTGGACGCGGCCCGGCCTTACTTGCTCAGGATTCTGGGGCCCAATTGCATTGGATTGATAGTCCCCGCTATCGGGTTAAATGCCAGCTTCGCCAGCGCAGCCGCACTACCGGGAAAAATTGCGTTTGTATCGCAGTCTGGCGCGCTTACCACCGCGGTGCTGGATTGGGCGATGAGCAATAACGTTGGTTTTTCAAAATTCATTTCTATCGGAAATAGCGCTGACATCGACTTTGGTGATGTACTGGATTATCTGGCCAGCGACCCGGACACGCGCAGTATCCTGCTTTACATTGAGTCTGTTAAGTTCGCTCGCAAGTTCATGTCGGCGGCGCGTGCCGCAGCCCGGAATAAGCCCGTTATTGTTGTTAAAGCGGGGCGGTCTGCAGCTGGCGCCATAGCGGCCGCATCGCATACGGGTGCCATGGCGGGATCCGATATCGTTTTCGATGCTGCCATCAGGCGAGCGGGAATGTTGCGAGTCGATACAACGCAAGACCTATTCAGCGCTATCGAAACCTTATCTCGCGGCAAACCCTTGCATGGCGATAAATTAATTATCCTGACTAATGGGGGTGGTCCGGGGGTTATGGCAGCTGATGCACTGAGCCTTGCGGGAGAAGAGCTGGCAATTTTATCTGATGGAGCACGACGAAGCCTTGATGCGGTATTGCCAGATACTTGGTCAAGAGCAAACCCTATAGATATCATAGGAGATGCTCCAGCCGAACGTTATCGCAAGGCCTTATCGATTGTGCTGGAAGATGGAGGGTCTGATTCTGTGCTTTTCATACATGCCCCTACGGCAATCGTTGGAAGCGCAGACATCGCTCGGGAATGTGCTCCGCAGATCGCTGCGTCGCCTCGTAGTCTGCTTAGTTGCTGGCTTGGAGGGGAGGGCGTATCGGCGGCAAGGCGGATCTTCAATGACACGGGTATTCCCACATACCAAACACCTGAAGATGCAGTGCAAGCATTTCTGCATTCGCTTGCCTATCGTCGCAATCAAGAATTGTTGCTTGAAGTACCGCCTTCCAAACCACTCGATTTCACGGTTAACGCGCAGCAAGTAAGCAATATTGTGGAAAATGCCTTGCGAGACCGACGTAATCTGCTTAACGAAGTAGAGGCTAAATCCGTGCTGGCAGCTTATGGTATTCCTGCGGTGGAAACTCGGATTGCAGTCACCGCCGATGAGGCGGCTGAGCTTGCGCATCAAATTGGATTCCCCATCGTTCTCAAGATTCTTTCGCCCGATATCAATCATAAATCTGACTTAGGTGGCGTCGTACTTAATCTGGAGTCTGTGCAAGCCGTGCGCACAGCAGGGCAAGAGATGCTTACTCGACTGGCGAAGCTTTGTCCTGACGCTCGGCTTACGGGCTTTACGGTCCAGGCGATGATTAAGCGGCCTGGAGCGCATGAATTGATTCTTGGTGTAGCCAACGACCATACGTTCGGCCCGTTTATATTGTTTGGCCATGGCGGAACTGCCGTACAACTTATCAATGATCGGTCCGTAAGCTTGCCGCCACTGAATATTGCTCTTGCTAAAAATTTAGTTGCTAGTACGCGCGTATTTAAACTGTTGCAGGGTTATCGTGATTGCCCTGCGGCTGATTTACCGAGTTTGTATTTAATATTGGTTAAGCTTTCCCAGTTGGTGATTGATATTCCTGAAATTATTGAATTGGATATCAATCCACTATTGCTGGATGAGCATGGTGCCATTGCACTCGATGCGCGGATAAGCGTTGCATCTTCTTTGTTAAAGGGAACTGAGCGCCTGGCCATTCGACCTTATCCGAAGGAGCTTGAGGAAGTGTTCACGCCAGAAGCGGGGAAGGAGGGTACTATTTTACTGCGTCCTATTCTTCCAAGCGATGCAAAGACGTATCAATTTTTTTTACAATCGCTTTCACAAGAAGATGCTCGGAATCGGTTCTTTTGCGCCTTGCGTGAGTTGCCGGAATCGGAATTGGCAAGGGTCACTCAAATTGATTACAACCGTGAAATGACGCTCGTGCTTATTGAGATAAAGTCCGGGAGCGAGAGGATCATAGGAGAAATACGACTTGTGTTCGACCCGGACAATCAACAAGCTGACATGGGAATTGCCATAAGTACGGACTGTCAGAGCAAAGGCCTCGGCTCTAAGTTGCTATCCAAAGCTATCGATTATTGTCGCGAACGCGGCACCGCCAGTATCGCTGGTAGCGTCTTGGCCGGAAATTCGCGTATGTTGGATTTAGTCCGAAAATTCGGATTCAATCTTTCCATGTTGCAGAATAACGTAATTAGTATTCGTCGAGAATTCAAATAACCTGCCGTTAACGCGCAGGCAAGATTCACCTTGGGGCACGACGTTAGCTAGCCAACAGCTAGGTTATCTCTGACCGAGTTTACGCCAGGGACTGACCAAGCGGCGCGCTCCGCGGCTTGCCGCTCATGCCAGCTATGTACACGGCCATCAAGCACCACCGTACTCCCGTTAACCTGGACCTGAATGCCCTTGACCTCAACTTCAGCACTTCGCTTAAGCGCTGTTTCAATGCTGTTTTTGATGTCAGCAGCATGCACTTTGGGCGTGACTTCAATTTGATTGATGACGCCCATCACTCCCGATAGCTTGCGGACCGCATTTACTGCACTCATTCTTTGAAAGTGCCAATCGACCTTCCCTGAAAGGGTTACCCAGCCTTTCTCGACCGTCACCTGAATAGTTCCATCGGGAACTGTCGTATCCCAGGCGAGTATATCTAAAGCTCGTTTGGCGATCTGATCATCTGCCGTCTTCTTTGCAGAGGAAAAGCGCACCTCAATTTCTTCTGCAATGCCTCGTACTCCTTTGACACGTTTGGCGGTACGCTCGGCTATGATCTTTTCGGTATAAGTTGCGACATGGCCTGATAGCGTAACCACTCCGTTCTCAACAGCAACACCGATGTTCGCAGCGTCAATGCTCGGCTCAAAGCTGAGCTCATCGATAATGTGTTGGCGAAGCTCATTGTCTTTCATCATGCTCTCCATTTATTTGAATAATGACCGGTTTGGATCAAACAGGTCATTGACGTGGTGACGACCACGACACAAGTCTGTTCCTACTGAGGGTCACGATATTGATCGTCGTCAAATTTGCTCCACAGTTTCCGGCGGATGATGGAATCCTTTATCTGAACAATCAAGGAGCCACGGGTATGTATAAGAGAATGCTCGTTGCCATCGATGGCAGTGAGGTGGCTAAGCAAGCATTTGAATCGGCGTTGTCACTAGCTAAAACGGAAGATGCCGAGCTTTTTGTACTGTATGTCATTGAGTGGTTCTGGGAACTCACGGTCGCAGCGGGTTCAAACGACTGATGTTGGGCAGTGTCGCCGAAGCATTTATTAGGATGTCGACCAGACCAGTGTTATTGGTTCCTCAAAAAACAGCCGGTGGGTTGTCGACGAATACTTGATCACTTATGTCGGACAGTAAAATCAACTCAGCGTCATCCATATCAGTATGTGACACTAGTGCGTGGTGGAGATTCGCATCGACGCAACACCAGTTCGATGCCGGCGGAGTATCAGCCGTGATGGGCGAGGCCATTAGTGCTGGCATTATTGCGCTCATGGTCGTACTTAGCGTGACATTTGACTATCTTCAAGAGCACAGGGCCGAACTAGCGGCCGATAGGCTGCGCCGGTCTGTAGTACATCATGATGGGTACCAGTTCGAACTTTGGCAACATGCTCAGCATGGCTGGCGCAGCCTTGTTTCTACCTTTTTTACCAATGTTGCCGACCCAAGTACTGCTTAACAATATTCTATATGACTTGTCGGAGACGGTGCTGCCTCTGGACAACGTCGATGAAGCCGAATCTGCCATGCCGCAGCATTGGGATATTACGTTGTTGCGTAACTTTATGCTGATGCTTGGGCCGGTTAGTTCATTGTTTGATATTGCCACGTTTTATTTGTTGTTAGCGGTTCTAAAAGCGGACGAAGCGCTCTTTCAGACAGGCTGGTTTATTGAGTCACTAGCTACCCAGGTTCTCGTCATCTTTATCATTCGAACCCGTGGCAATCCTTTTCGTAGTCATCCAAATCCAGCGTTATGGATAGCTGCGATCACGGTTTTGATTCTAGCTGTAATCATTCCATTTTCGCCGTTGGCAAGTTACTTTGGCTTTGTCGCTTTGCCCTGGTATTACTTTTTCGCCGTGGGCCTGCTCGTGCTTATGTATTTGGCGCTGGCGCAACTGGTGAAAACGCTATTTTATCGCTCCAGCCTTGCTCGGAATGCGCAGTTTTATTCCTCCAGTAAAATTATAATGATCGATAGGGATTGATCACGTCTTGAGGTGGCTGTAAAACCAGGTGCAACGCATGCGATCAATAGGGTTGATGGCGACTCAGCGTAAATTTCGAGCGTCAGAAACTGTGGATAAAAAACATAACCTTGAACACTGGCCTAGTTAACACAAATACCACTCCGAACTTGCTGCTTGTGTCGATTTCGTGGGGCGCTGTTAGTGTTCTATTTCAAATAGATGAGACCGCTTATCAATTCTTTCTAGTCTAAGTGGGTTAAGCGATAAAGATCGGATGTTTCGCGCTTTCTGTACTGGCGTAAGAGGAGACGAGTGAAACCGGTGAAGCAACTCCGGGTCTAATATCTTGATGTGTTGCCGGTGGACTGCAATGATCCTCAACAACGCCAAAGTGGAGAATGAGCGGCTAACGGTTTCCAGACTTAAACCCAAATAGCAACCTATATCGCGCCTAGTCATTGGCAATGAAAATTCTCTCGAAGAGTAACCAATAGCGGCGTAGCGTTTGGCAAGCTCTTCCAGGAAATAGGCCACCCGCGCTTCAGATTTGAGAGAACTCGACAAACTGATTCCGGCATGCTCTTCTGTAAACTCGCGACTAATAGCCATATAGATCATTGTTTCTAATTCTCTGTAGAAACATTTCGTGCCGAGCAAGTACTCAAAAGGAATTACGACGAGTTCACCGTCAGTTAACGCAATAGCCTCCGTACAGTAATGGTTGTCGTGAATGCCGTCAAAGCCCAAAAGACTCCCTTTCATAGAGAAAGTAAGTACTCGCTCATCGCCTTCCGCGTTGCGCAGTACGATTTTTACGAAACCAAACCGTACGATATATAGCGATTCGAAAGGCTGACCCAATCGATAGATTAGCTCGCCGATTTTGACACGCCGATGATGAAATTGCGGACCTGCCCCATTTAATTCATGTCTATGCGAACAATTTACCTGCAGCAATTCCCCTATGTCCAGAATTGAGGAAAATAGTTTGGTATATCGCTTAGGATCAGGCGGAACTGCAGATCTCCATGGATTAGCCGACATCTTCGCAAACTTGGAGGTATGCATTATGAGTCTCGCTTCGTTCTTCGTTGTTAGGCTGGCACTTTTGAATGGCCATGCAACCGCGAGCGTTATTTGGTTAAGTAGCACCAATGCCTGACGCTCGAACTCTAAACATGAACTTGGTCGTACATTCTCTTAGGGCATTGACCAAAACAGGACGTATTCGCCTAAGTAGCGCTGACGAATAAAGTATAGAGCGTATACCTGACCGAAAGCTTGATCTATGTCAAAAAAAACATACCTAAATTTTTGTAAGTTATTGTTTTTGTAACGGTTTTTGAATAAGCATTTCTTATCGAAAAATATCGTTTGCTTTAACTCACTGTCAGTACCGCTGCACCTTGTAGTGCGCCGGAGCGCAGGCAGGCGAGGGCCTTATTTGCTTGTTCCAGCGGAAAGGCGCTGACGACTGTCTGTATCTGTTTTTGTTGTGCAAACTTGAGAAATTCAATCCCGTCGTTACGCGTGAGATTGGCTACAGAGCGGATTACCCGCTCACCCCACAGACTTGCATAGGGGAAGGCAGGGATATCGCTCATATGTATTCCCGCACATACTACGCAGCCTCCTTTTTCCAAATGACCTAGTGCCAGGGGGACGAGCGCACCAACCGGCGCGAAAAGCAATGCAGCGTCAAGCATTGCCGGCGGAGACTGGTCGCTTCCTCCCGCCCAAATGGCACCTAGCTGCATTGCAAATCGCTGGCTTTTCCAATCACCTGGGCGCGTGAAAGCATAAAAGGGCCGTCGTAGATGGTTCAGTACCTGAGAGAGGATATGAGCGGCGGCGCCAAACCCATACAGTCCGATGCGTTGCGCGTCGCCCGCAAGCCGCAGCGCGCGATAGCCAATTAAACCTGCGCACATAAGAGGTGCCAATTCGACGGGCGAGGGCTGATTTGGCATTTCATTTAAAGCAAAGCAGTAGCGAGCATCGGCTAGCGTGTATTCCGCATAACCGCCATTAATTTGATAGCCGGTAAAACGGGCCAATTTGCACAAGTTTTCTCGCCCGCTTTGGCAAAAATGGCATTGACCGCAGGTCCAACCAAGCCAGGGCACACCCACTCGTTCATCTAGAGAAAAGCCGTTGACCCCTGCACCAAGGGCACTAACACGACCAACGATTTCGTGACCCGGGATGATGGGGAGGGAGGGGTTGGGTAAGTCCCCATCTATCAGGTGCAAATCTGTCCGACAAACGCCACAGGCCTCAATACGGATCTGAATCTGTCCAGGCCCAGCGACCGGGCGCGGCAGTCGCTCCATCTTAAGCGGAGTGCCTGGACGGCTGAAAACCATCGCACGCATGGTTGTAGAGGCAGCTGGGCGCATTGCGTTTAGTGAGAAAGTTTATCGGTATAGTCATTAATGAATGTGAAGCCACAGCCTGACTTTACGGTGAGACGAGCAGGTGGAAGTTGATCGTGAACAAATTGGAGGAACGAAAACCGCAGTGAAATTGATGACGGTCAATTGTTACCCTTTCTACAGGACTACCATAATCTTACGTGCAGTGCGCAAAGCACGTACCAAACACTTTTTGCTTCAGCTCGGCACAGCGGTAGAAACTGGCGAAAACCGAAACATTCTTTTCCTTTAGTGAGGTTAATCATGGCCAACAATTTAATGCAGCTCGACCCATTTAATGAAATTGCCCACTTTTCGTCATTACGGGGATTCGAGGATTTCCTCAAGGATTTCCGTCTCAGACCAGGCTTTAGTAACCTTGAGGCTGAACCACGCATCAAGATGGACGTCTCCGAAACAGATCAGGGCTATATCGTAAAAGCCGAAATACCCGGCGTAAAAAAAGAAGATGTAAAGGTGGCTGTCGATCGTAATCAGATCACAATTACCGCCGAGTCCAAGCACGAGACTGAAGAGAAAAAAGGCGAAGCACTAGTACGTCGCGAACGTTATTTTGGCCATCAGTCACGCAGCTTTACCCTTGCGCACGAGATAGATGATTCAAAAGCTGTCGCCAAATACCAGGATGGCATACTGGAGCTGTCCTTGCCCAAGAAGGCGGGCAATAGCGGCGCGAAAATGCTTGCAATCACCTGACTGGCCTGGTTTAAAGCGCTCCAACCCTTTGGTCTTTCCTTGAAAGCGGATGCTATACGATGAAGCACCTCTCCAGCGATGATGTTCGAAAATTACACATGCAGCTTGTTGAAATGCGAACTCGCCTGCTCGACGAGATTCATACTGCCGAAGCTGATATAACAGCCGCGCATGAGGCTCGAGAAGGCGAGGGAAGAGGCGGTTCCGATACATCAGAAATCAGCAGATTTGAGGAGCTACGCCGCTCTGAGATAGAAATTGATGAAAATCATCTGCGCACGATAGAGGAGGCCGAGCATAGGATAAGTGAGGGCCATTACGGAGTATGCATGGATTGCGGTAAACCCATCGCGCGTGAACGCCTGCTCGCTCTGCCTACTGCCGTTCGATGCAAAGTGTGCGAGGAAAGTGCACTATCACACTAGGCCTAAAAGGTGTCATATGTATGCGAAGATCATGGTGGCAGTGGATGGCAGTCCAATCGCGATGCATGCTCTGGACGAGGCCATGCTATTGGCGAAAATTCATGGGGCAGAGTTAATGTCGGTGTATGTTGTCGAATACCCGCACACCTATATCTCGGACTTAGGGTACGATCCTCTGCCTATTACGGAGGCTCTGGTTAGTGAGGGGAGGCATGTCCTTGAAAAGGCTGAATGCCTTATGAAAAGCCGCCAAATCGATTCCAAATCGCTTCTGGTCGATAATCGACCAACGCTTGATTCTATCGCTGAGCAATTACAAAAAGTTGCCGATGAATACGCAGCAGACCTTGTGATTCTTGGGACTCATGGCAGAGGCGGATTTAAACGTCTGCTATTAGGAAGTGTTGCACAGGATTTTGTACGCATAACGTGTCGTCCGGTACTCTTGATTCCGGGGAAACATCATAAAGAAGAAAGAACAGAGCAAAGAGAAGAGGGAGAGCCGTACCGACATACGGCACCTCCATAGCAATCAGTGAGAGAACAAGACGGGGACGCGCATCGATTGCAATAGCGTGGTAGAGGTCCCCCCAAATGTCCATTCTCGCAATGGACTATGGCTATAGGCACCCATCACAATCAGGTCACAATCATAGTCATTCGCTGCAGCTAATATGGCCTCAGCGATCTCATTTCTTGGCCTGGTCATGTGTACTTCTATTAACTCAGGGTAATGATGCGATGCACAATATGTTGAAAGATCGTCGGGTACGATGTCTTGAGTTTCCAGCATTTCTTTGTTCATATTTACAGATATAGCAATTACCTTGGACGCTCTTTCCAGGAAGGGGGCTGCATCGCTTAGTGCACGAGCAGCCCGTTGGCTAGAGTCCCAGCAAATAAGTACGCTTTTCCCCAAGGTAGGTAAGGCGTCAGCATGTGGAACGATGAGCACAGGCCTCCCAGCAGAGGTAATTATTGAGTCTCCTCTATAAGGGAAAAGGTTTTTCATTGATGTGTTTTCGACGATATGGCTCATAATCAATATGTCGCAAAAACGGCTATGCAGTGCTAGCGCTTCAAGTGCTTCGCCTTTCGGAGCTCGCCAGCTAGCAGCGACGCCTGCGTCGCCAGTTTGCTGGAGAAATGACTCTTTTGCTGTAGTCATTTGCTGATCAATGGCTGTCTCTAGAATCGCACGAGCTTGCGAAGGTAGTGCAGTATCGCCACCATATAAATATTGCTTAGTTAACAAACTCGTGTAAACACCAACTAGTTGAGCGCCATGCTCAAGCGCTAGCTTAATTCCCACCTTTAATCGTCGATCGTAGTTGCTGTCTTGGTTTAAATCGATGGCGATACGTCCTAACATGTCGTTCTCCCAGTTGAACAAATCCAGCCTGAGTCTGCATCCTATCTTTTCACATCAAGATCAGAGTTGATGATGAGCAACAACCGAGGTGATTTTTGTAAGGTAAGTGCATTAGACCAAATTAGGTCGAAGGTGAAATAAGTTCAATAGCGTTTCCAATATTTTTCCATTTCAACGAATAGAAAGGAAGCTGACCAGGTTATCAGCACCAATCCGGTCAACGCTTCTAAACCTGTTAGATAGCGTAATAGGCCTAGCGGATTAATGTCACCAAATCCTAAAGTAGTAAACGTAGTAAACGAAAAGTAGACACAATCCATTAGGCTGCCATCCAGGCTACCCAACAGGCTGCCTAATCCATTTTTCTGCATAGCAAAATAGACAAATGCGAACAGCCAAACCTCTACGGTATGGGCGAGAAGCACGCCGCACACGCAAAAAATTAACTTCAAGTGGGGCCGAACCTGTATGTGAGAAGTCACCCAACTGAGGAACCGCAAGGATTCGCAATGCGTCAACACGGCGGCTAGCACTACCACTATGTTTGTTATTACGACGTGAGCCATAATTAGTTTTCCAGGTGGTGAATGCTGACGAAGCGATAGAAGGCGCTCGAATATGGCTTGAGAATTAGCTCGCCACACAATGTCAGTGTGCTACCTATTGTATGACCGAGAGGCTGAGCACTGTAAAAAAAGAGATCCTCTTTGAGATGCCGACATTGATATTGATCAATGTGTGAGTTGGTATGACGGCACATTATTAAAGGGGGTATTTCCCGCTACGAATTTATTCGTGGAGTGGTGATAGCTACGGGAACATCTACTGGAATGGAAAGCCATAAAAACGTGCCAGGTGCACCAAGCTCAACAGCGAGTGGCGGTACAGATATCTCTAGCCGTCGCGAGTCGGATTCCCGAACGCCTCTAGCGGGGCTTAGTGCTAAGGAGGCTTCCGCCCGTCTCCTTAAGGAAGGCTTCAATCGTCTGCCTAGTAGTGCTCCGAAATCGTTACTGGCGATTTTGTATAGCGTCGCAGGTGAACCTATGTTTCTTATGCTCTTATGCGCAGGAGGTATCTATCTGATATTAGGAGACAAAACTGAAGCTGCATTTTTGATGGCATCGGTTTTTGTCATTATCCTAATAACGCTAGTTCAAGAGCGTAAGACACAGCGGGCATTGGAGTCATTGCGAGATTTGTCCGCGCCACGGGCGTTAGTGATTCGTGACGGACAAGAGCGGCGGATATCGGGACAAGAAGTAGTGCGGGGAGACCTGCTAGTGCTGCATGAGGGAGACCGTATTGCTGCCGACGGCCTGTTATTAGATGGCAATGTCGCGGTCGATGAGTCGTTGTTATCAGGGGAGGCGGTACCTGTTCTGAAACTAGCATCTCGCCTATCTGATCGTTTTCATCAAGACTCGCTGACAGGCGCGTCAGAGGCGGAAGGATCGCCGTTGCTTTTTGCGAGCACCGTCGTAACCAAAGGGGAAGGTATAGCCCGAGTGACCGCAATAGGGGCGCAAACGGCAGTCGGAAAAATAGGGCAGTCTCTTAACCAAACAGATTCCCTTTCGTCAGGCCTGACGATAGCCTCTCGCAAAATAGTCTGGCAACTGACTACGCTAGGATTACTCATTGCCGGCATGCTTATTCTGGTTTCATGGTTATGGAACCAAAAGCCTTTATTAGAGAGCTTATTAGCAGGCATCGCTTTAGTTATGGCAGTCCTCCCAGAGGAAATTCCAGTAGTCCTAACCGTTTTTCTCGCCTTAGGTGCGTGGAGAATGTCAAAAAAAAAGGTACTCACCAGGCAAATGACAGGGCTGGAGGCTCTGGGGGCGATCACTATCTTGGCGGTAGATAAAACGGGCACTATTACCCAGAATAAGATGAAAATCGCTGAATTGTCGGTAATTAGCGCGCGTTTTGTTGATGACAATGCCAGCGCTTTACCAGAGCAGTTTCACGAACTTTGCCATTTTGCCGTATTGGCGAGTCCTGCTGATCCATTTGACCCAATGGAAAAAGCCATTCAACATTTTGCACGCCGCAGACTAAACAACGCGGAGCTCGAAGGTCGGGGCCTACGTCTTGAACGTAAATACGATTTATCTGCCGGCATTCTTGCCATGACAAATGTGTATTCCTCTGAAAATTCATCGGATCACATAATCGCTACTAAGGGCGCACCAGAGGCGGTTCTGGATTTGTGTCGTTTACCTCAGGAAACACGCGAAACGATCCAACAAAGCGCCGTAGCCATGGCTAGTACAGGCTTGAGGGTGTTAGGCGTTGCGAGGGGGGCCTGGAATGCTATAACCCTTCCATCGAATCAGCAAGATTTCGATTTCTTTTTCTTAGGCTTAGTTGGCTTCGTTGATCCTCCTCGGCCTGAGGTGATGGAAGCGATTTCAGAATGCCACTCAGCAGGCATTCGCGTCATCATGATGACTGGTGACCATCCTGCTACCGCGAAGGCAATAGGGCAGCAGGTGGGTTTAAGCGACCGGCTGGCGCTCATGACAGGGGCCGCGGCCGAAAAATTGAATGATGAAGAGCTAACAGAGAAATTAAAGCATGTAGACCTTTGCGCTCGTCTCAAGCCCGAACAAAAATTGCGCCTCGTAAAACTACTACAAGGCATTGGCGAGGTAGTGGCCATGACGGGGGATGGAGTGAACGACGCGCCAGCCCTTCAGGCGGCGAATATTGGCATCGCAATGGGCGAACGAGGCACTGACGTCGCGCGGGAAGCCGCTGACTTGGTCCTGCTGGACGACAGCTTCGCCAGCATTGTCCTGTCGATTAGGCAGGGGCGTCGCATCTATGACAATATTACCTGTGCGATACGTTTTATTTTTGCGGTTCACGTGCCGGTGGTGGCCCTAGCGCTTTTCCCTACCTTATTTCACTGGCCGATTCTGCTATTGCCACTTCATATTGTCTTGCTTGAACTCATTATTGACCCAACGTGTTCTATCGTTTTTGAGGCACAGCCTGAAACTCCAAATATTATGAGGCGCCCGCCACGTAAACTAAACCATTCCCCCTTTTCATTTTCCAATGTTGGCTACGCCCTCACTCAAGGCGTCGGGATCAGCGTCATTTTGTTATTGGGATACTGGGTATTAAGCAGTACGCAAGAAATGAGCGAGGACCAGGAGCGCGTGATTGTCTTTATATCTCTTGTCGTTGGCATAGTTTTACTGGTAATGGCAAACAAGGATCCCTCCCTCTCTTCATCCAAAGGCGCACACAAGAAAGATGCATTGTTTCTTTGGCTTGCGGTACTGGTTGCTGGAATGCTGATTGTCATCACAACGATTCCTGCGGCAAACAGAATTCTCCACCTTCATCTGCCGACGCCCGCTGATTGGGGGTTCGCGGCTGTAATGGTAACTTTGATCTTCATCTGGCTGGAAGCGCTAAGAAGGGTCTGGCGACGATATTCGGGCGCTCGCTCTTCAACGTAAAGACATTTAGCGGTTTTTTTTCAGTAGCGCTCGGACCTCATTGCGACGGCCCCCGTCGGCCACGTCGCGACCGGGACGCGGTGGCCTGCGTCAGGTGCAATCCGGGCTCCCTGCATAGCTGATTTTTTTCATCCTTGTGGACTTTGGGTAATCTGGCGGCAATAATTCTCCAGGTTCTCTGGCAGATCTGGTGGACAAACACCGCATTGTCGATTACCCGGCACGGCATAGTCGATGAACTTAGGGTAGGGCAAATTTAGGTTCGCCATGATGTGCTTGAACTCTTCGAGTGTCTTGTCGCCGCCTAAGCGCGGGTTGCGCGCTTTTTCCTGAGCAATGGTGGATACAAAACGTTTGTTGTAGTCATGGCCAGGATATACCAACGTCTCGTCCGGCAATACAAACAGCTTTTCTCGGACGCTTTTATACAACGCATCGGCATCCCCGTTCTGGAAATCGGTACGGCCACAACCATCAATCATCAGCGCATCCCCGGTAAAAATGCGTTCATTAAGTAGGTAGGCGAAATGCCCATCCGTATGACCTGGTGTATGGAGAGGCTGCAGCGTGATGCCGCCGATGCTAAGCGGCTTACCTTCCTCTACACCGACGTCGGCGCACGGTAGGTGGTCATGAGCCGGTGCCGCAATCCTGCTCCCTACCATGCGTTTAAGCTCGAGCGCAGCGGTGATGTGGTCAGCATGGATGTGTGTCTCGATGGTATAGGCGAGCTTCAGTCCAAGGCGGTGAATTTCAGCCAAATCGCGCTCCATTCCAGTGATAACTGGATCAATGAGAAGGGCCTGACCGGTTTGCTCGTCACCCAGCAGGTAGGTATAGGTGCTGGAGAGTGGTTCGTAGAGTTGTCGGAAAATCATGTTGGCTCCACACTAGATCAATGAAAAAGCTAAGCCTGACACATTAATTATATTATTTTATATATTATTATGATATATAATGTTTGCGAAAAGTATTCCCTCAACCGATTCCTCATGAATACGCCAAAACAAATTGATTTAGTAAAACTCCAGGTGGCAGCCGGACAGGCGTGCGACCTGCTGAAGATTCTCGCCAATCCGCAGCGCCTGCTCCTCCTGTGCCAGATGACACAAGGCGAATATTCAGTTGGTGAGCTGGAGACCGCTACCGGCATTCGTCAACCGACGCTTTCGCAGCAACTTACCGTATTGCGCGAAGAGCAGACAGTGTATGCGCGTCGCGAAGGCAAGCAGATTTTTTACCGAATCGCCAGCCAGGAGGCGCTAGCTATGCTTCACGTTATATATCAATTGTACTGTCCTAAGAACGAGGAGAAATGAAATGACGATTGACTGGGCTAATTTCACGCTATTTCCATCACTTGTCGGCGGTTTGATGATTGGTTCGGCTGCTGCATTGTTCTTATTCTTTAACGGCAGAATTGCCGGCATCAGTGGCATTGTCGGCGGCCTGCTCAGGCCGGCCAGCGGGGACATCGGATGGCGCCTTGCTTTCATTGCCGGCATGGTGAGTGCGCCGTTGGTCTACGGCTGGGTGTTACCCCTTCCAGGCATTCACATCAGTGCAGATATGCCGACACTCGTCATCGCCGGACTGTTGGTGGGTATCGGCACCCGCTATGGGTCCGGTTGTACTAGCGGGCATGGTGTTTGCGGCCTTTCGCGACGCTCTCCGCGCTCGTTGGTAGCGACGCTGGCGTTCATGTTTGCGGGGTTTGTGACCGTCTATATCGCGCGTCACATGTTTGCTTGAGGAGGGCGAGATGAAATTGCTGATGGCGTTGATGGCGGGCCTGGTGTTCGGCCTTGGACTCATTTTGTCCGGTATGACAAATCCATCAAAAGTATTAGCGTTTCTAGACCTAACTGGAAACTGGGACCCGTCGCTTGCATTTGTGATGGGCGGTGCACTAGTAGTCGGTTCGCTGGCTTTCCCGCTCGCGGCCAAGTGGCCGCATTCACTACTGGGCGAAACAATGCGTTTGCCGAAGGCGACGAAAGTCGATCGGCGGCTTGTACTCGGCGGTTTGACTTTCGGCGTCGGTTGGGGATTGGCAGGGTATTGTCCCGGGCCAGTCCTAGCGTCGCTTCTACTGGGTGGTTCAAAGCCCCTCATGTTTTTCGGATCTATGATTGCTGGTATGTTGGTGTTTGAGGTTCTGGAACGAATAAGACCTCAATCATCCTAAGTTTCGTCGATTTTCCTGGGGTGTTCAACGCGTTGTTGATCCATCAGGGCAGTATTCCCCACGGCAACGCGTTGACTATCTAGCTGGTCAGAGACGCACTGCTTGTCCGTTGCGATTATTGAGGGGCTGGCGGCGTCTCAAATTTATCGGCATACTTCATCAAAATATCCCCCATGGCACGCATCATTTCGCCATGCATTTGCATCATGACCTTTCCATTGGGCTCACCTAAAAGTCCCATCATTGGACAGCCCCTCATCATCCCCATCATGCCGCCGTCCATCATCCCACCGCGACTTATGTGTTGCATTGGAGCGGACGAATCCGTGGGTGCTTCAGTACGCATAAAAGGTGCTGCGCCTGGCATTGGCGTGGGCGCTTCGCTGCTAGGGGGCGCAGCCATCGTTACGCCACTAAGCTGGAATAAGACAGCGGCAAGCGTTGCAGAAAATAGTTTTACAGTGTTCATGAGCATCTCCTAATCCGACAGCTAGCGTGGCAAGCTAAATACCACGTAAATGATTAATTAGTGAGCGGCCAGACGACTTCATCAAGGTAGCTTTGTTTGACCTCTGGCTCGCCCAGCTTGACCCTCATTAAGTCACTTAATCTCAGCGCGCTTAATGATCGTGAAGCTGCTTATTGCGACCCCGAGGTCAAAACCTTCGCCTTTACCTGTAAGCATCAGCGAAACTTTCCCTTTTGTTAACGCCTGGGCTGACCCGGCCTTTGCCATGCCAGCGTTGGCGCTGACGCCATAGTAGCTACCAAGGACATTGTCTATAGTGGCCACATCGGTGAAGATGCCCCGGCCATGCTGAACTTCCCATTTTCCAGCGGTTAGGCCGATTCCCTTGGCAGAGATTGACACTGGCATTGACTCACCGTTTTTGCATGTTACGGTGCCACGTCCGGCAGCGCTGGCATAAATGATCGACCACTCAGTTGTTGTAAAGCTCAGTTGACAGCTGAGATCTCGTTCCGCAGCCTTTGCTATGTCCGGGATTATTGACACGACGATGGAGGCGATGATGGTTAGTGACTTGATGCAATTCATGATTGACTCCAGAGGGGATTGCCTGGCGACCAGAGCGTCTATGAGCGATGTGTCGCTCAAACTGTGCGCTGTAAGGAGCTACAACCCAGGCAATGCAATGTAAGGTTATCTGCTTGGGAGGTGTACATATTGACGATAGTCAAAGAGCGATGTACTCATGAGCTAGATTGATTGGCTGTCTCTGGTGACCGGAATTTAGCCCAGGCATAAATGGCCTAAATGTGAAATGATTATTCCGTAGGGTTTTCTAAAGGAGAAAATTGCGATGAAAGCGCCCGTATTCAGCACGTATATCGATAAAGATCACGCAAAGAGCTAGGCTAAGATAATTCGGCTGCGCATCCATAGTGAGAATATCCGGGCAGGTAGCTACAGTCCGGCGATCCCTAGAGGCGTAAATTAGAATAAGCGGCTTACCAAATGCTGAGATTCCTTATGTGTATTGACTCGGGGTTAGTCTGAGGATGAGTGACAGCTCGGTCAGGCAGGAAGCTACCCAGAGCGGACCAATGGGCAATCGACTTATCTAAAGAAAATTTGCTCTGATGGAGTTGCCCATGTCACTCGTCTACAGGCCTGCCCGAGCGCAGGATTTGGCGGCAGCCGACATCCTAGCCGTTGCCAGCATCAACGATCTCACCGTGCGCCATGGTTTCGGCCCGATGGCGGCCCTAAGCGCTCCCAACTTTCAGCTGTTCTCGCTTAAAGACGATCCTGACGGCCTATGGATCGCGGAGGATGGTGGCGACCTTCTTGGTTTTGCCTGGAGTTGGGTATGTGGCGATGTGTGGTTTCTCGCCCAGTTATTCGTCGATCCAGCCCAACAGGGGCGCGGCATCGGGAATGAATTATTGAAACTGACTTTGGAGCATGCCCGGAAATCGGGAGCCGTTCACAAGGCACTGATCACTTTCTCCTTCAACCGTGTTTCGCAGGGTCTCTACCTGCGGCATGGGCTCTTTCCCAAGGTGCCGATATATTTTTTCGACGCAGCGCGGGAGCGAGTAATGGAAGAATTGCCGGAGCCTGCGCTACGCGGCATCCCCATCGACGATAGTGCCGCGACCATGGAACGACTCGTCGAGATCGATTTGCGCGCAATCGGCTTCCCGCGAGAGAAGCATCACCGCTACTTGCTCAGTGACCCGGCGACCACAGGATTTTTGCTCTGCGCCGGCAGTGAATATGTCGGCTACAGCTACATCAGCGCCAGCGGTCATATAGGACCCGTCGCAGTTTGGCAGGCTGACGTCCTTGGGGATGCCTTCATGACGGCAATGAAGATGGCAGCCGATGGGGCTTCCGGGAAAATATCGGCGTTTTTGCCGGGCACATGCGAAAGCGCACTGAACTTGGCGGTAGGTCACGGCATGCGCATCACTTTCCCGATGCTGCTGATGGCATCGTCTGGATATAGTACTTGGACGCAATACCTGCCGCGCAATCCAGGATTTATGTGATCATGAATGGCGAACCCTATAACGCTTGCAGCCAAGGGTCAAGTCACAGTGCCTAAGGTCATTCGTAAGAGAATGGGCCTAAGTCTGGACTAGGGAAGGGCGCTAAGCCCTTTTCACGTCGGAAAAACCCATCCGCGCTGTTTTGCGTTACCTCTGATAGGCGCAAGCTACATAAATACAGCAAGGAAAACAGCCAGCGCAGCCGAACATAGTGCTCACGTTCTTGCTGGCGCGAAAGCGATAAGGGGTTGTCCGCCAGGTAGCCGGCCGTCATCAGTCAAGAAAACATCGAGTTCAGAATGATGATATGGCGTGGTGGCGGCTTAGGTGAAGCCAATGCTCAAACGATGCAGTTTTGTAGCCAGACGGAAGGCTGACGTCGTCAATGGGGAAAAACACACCGGCTTCTAAAGAAAGCAACGACTAGCAAGGCTTCCGCGCGATAGTCTAGCGAACCCTGAGCTGCCGTGAAAAGAATAGAAAACCGTCGCATTCAGGTAGAAAGCAAAGTGAGCAACGATATCTATAATGAACGCATAATGTATATTATGTAAAGTCAGTTGGACACGTTTGCATTAATTGAAATTGGACCGTCCATGCAACTGATGGACACCCCCACCCCTAAAGCTTTGGGTTTATTGACGCACCAACTCGTGAGAATGCATAGCTTATGGGCGCACGACCACAACGATGTCGTGCTTGTTCGTGCACGGCTTGTACCAGAACTTACCTTCGGCCGCTATTGCCGCGTCCAACTATCATCGGACCGCGAGAACTTCTTTCGGCTGCGCTAGGTCTTTTCTTACTAATACCTATGTGGATTGCTGCGTATTTCGGAAGTGGCACAAAACCCCATGAGTAGCTTCTTTTGCCAGCGTGACAAAGATGGCGAAGAGCGCTGGTAGTTTGAGGTGACCGGTAAAGGCCAGAAAACCCGGATCATTCCGGCCACGCACGAGCTCATGGTAGAGTTCGCCCGCTTCCGACGCGAAAAGAGCTTGGCGCCCTTCCCTAGCCCCGATGAAACCACGCCGCTGTTACTGCCGATTCAAAAGCAATGCGACTTGCGCGACGTGCGCGATAACCTCGGGCATGAGTCCATCAAGAAATCGCCGCTAACATACGGCGCATGCCTTCAAGGCCGCGTTATTTTGCTCCCGAGTATGTTCAACCAGGTAGTCCAGGAACACGCGAGATCGCTGCGGGATGAACTTTCGACTTGGCATTGCCGCATACATCGCCAACCGCCCCGTAATCCAAGGATTTAGTACTCGCACCACATCGCCACGGGTAAGAAAAGGCGCCACGATATCCAGCGATATTGATGTAATCCCAGCACCATCCAATGCCGCGCGAAGCAAGGTGTCCGTATGGTTAGCAATGAGGACCGGGTCGACGTTAATCTCCACCACATGATCCGGGCTGTGGCCACACCACATGCGCCACGCCCGCAATGGTGAATCGGCTCTTCTAAGGCGCAAACATTCATGTTGCGCCAAGTCTTCAGGCGTCTTGGGCAAACCGCTACGCTTCACGTAAGCTGGTGACGCTACCAGGATGACTTCGGATTCGACGATCTTACGTGCGACGATATCAGCGTTGAAGCTTGCATCAGTACCCAACAACGTAATGTCAAAGTCTTCAATAGGTGGATCTCGGTAAGCCTCGACTTCGATGTCCACCACAATGCCGGGATGGCGCTGACGAAACTCCGACAGTAAAGGCGCGATCACGTACGTTGCAAGAACCGGCTGCGTATGTACACGCAGTCGGCCAGCGAGTATGTTGGTATGTTCGCTAGCAAGTGCATCCGCTTCGTCAATATCCTGCAAAATCTGGCGGACGCGAGCCAGATAGCTCTCGCCGGCTTCTGTCAGCGACACCCGCCGCGTGGTTCGCTGAAACAGCCGCGTGCCGAGATACGCCTCCAACTCAGCAATCAAACGGGTCACCACGGGAGGAGACATATCCATGGCCCGGGCTGCCGCCGCAAAGCCGCTTTCGTCCGCAACCCGCTCAAAGACTTGCATTGATAGCAATCGATCCATGGGTATCTCCTAAGCCTAATTATTTCATTTTTAGAAATAGTATGTGTTTATTCTATCTATTTATTCATTTCAATGGAAGATTTAAAGTTACTACATCGACGAGGTAACCAGACAAACAACTCGCCGAAGCCTCGGAAAATTAGCCGTGGCTAGTCAAAATCAACCCTTCGAATTAAAGGATATACATCATGACTCGCACTCACGCCTCCGCTATCGCTCTCGCTTTTGCCACTCTGTTTGCTGGGCAAGCCATGGCTGCCGATACTGGCTCACCGATCACCCGTGCACAAGTCAGCGTAGAATTAGCCGAAGCCATTCGCACCGGCAATGTCATCGCCGGCGAAAGTAGCACTAAGCTGAACGAAGAATTCCCACACAACTACCCTGCTCAGCGCGTCAGTTCCACTGTGACCCGCGCCCAGGTGCAGGCAGAACGGGCAGAAGCAATCCGTACCGGCAATATTATGGTTGGCGAAAGTGGTGCAAAGCTGAACGAAGTATTTCCTCATGACTACTACGCTCAACAGAGCGTAGCCAGCACGAGCCGCGAGCAAGTCCAGGCGGAGTTGGCTGAAGCGATACGCTCAGGCCAGGTTGGCGCTCACATTGAAGCGTAAGGCACCTAATAATGATCACGCTACGTAAATCAGAAGAACGCGGCCGGTCCACTCATGGTGGCTGGCTACATAGCGCCCACAGCTTCTCGTTCGGGGACTACTTCGACATCAAGCACCAAGGCCACGGCAACCTGCTCGTTATCAATGACGATACCGTTGCAGGTGGGCAGGGTTTCGGTACCCACGGTCACCGGGACATGGAAATCATTAGCTATGTGCTCGAAGGCGAGCTGGCCCACAAGGACAGCATGGGAACGGGTACCCCGAACTCTGAAGCCACAGGCATCGTGCGTCCTGGTGATGTCCAGCGTATGAGTGCCGGCACGGGCGTGCAGCACAGTGAGTTCAACAATCTTCAAGACCGTGCCACACACTTCCTGCAGATCTGGATCAAGCCCAAGTTCACTGGCATCCGGCCCAGCTATGAACAGAAGCACTTTGCCCAGGCGCAACGACGCGGCCAACTAGCCTTGGTGGTTTCACGCACGGGTGCCAATGGTTCGGTCAGCATGAATGCCGACGCCTCCATTGAGGCCGGTTTGTTTGATGGTCAGGAATCATTCACCAAACCACTGGACACTACTCGCCTGACCTATGTGCATTTGGCGCGTGGCGAGTTACTAGTGAATGGACAGCATCTGTCGGGCGGCGATGGGGCCCTGCTGGACGGAGAGACCGAATTGGCCTTGAGCCAAGGCCGGTCTGCTGAAGTGCTGGTATTCGACTTGGCCCGTCAGTAGACTTTTGCTAAACACAATCAATTAATTAATCAGGAAGAAACCCAATGTCTGACTCTTACAAATCTTATGTTTCCGTCGTGGCCCGCATTCTGTTGGCGATCATGTTCATCCTGTCAGGCTTCGCCAAGCTGACAGATATTCAAGGCACAGCGGCCTACGTCGCCAGCGGTGGACTGCCATTTCCCATGCTGCTCACCGTAGTAGTTGGCGCTTTCGAACTGTTGGGCGGCATCGCCTTGGTCGTAGGTTTCCAGGCACGCCTCGTCGGTCTGCTCATGGGCTTGTTCACCATCGCTACCAGCGTGGTGTTCCACCCCTACTGGGCTGTTCCCGCTGACCAGCAATTCGTAACCCAGTTGCTTTTCATGAAGAACATCTCGGTGGCTGGCGGCCTGTTGCTGATTTCCGCACTTGGTGCTGGCCCACTCAGCGTAGACGCCGTCCGCCAAAACCGCTAAACCTGATGCCGCCTGGCCGAACAATGGCAAGGACGTTATAGAGGCGGCAGCCTGTTGGATCAGTTGCTCGTAACTTTTCGCTGATATGCTCAGTCAGGTTTTGACCGCCGACCAGCATATCTGGATAGAGTTGGCGGGCCACTAAGGACTACAAGGTCAACGTCAGCGTTGACCTTGTCTTCACAAAAGGAAATAATGCAATTTACTTGTATGTAGACGAAGCGTTCTAATGAGGCGGGTATAAAAATGAAAAAAAATCTGTTCCTGACCATAATGATTCTGCTCGGTAGCGTTGCTACGTCGGTGCAAGCACAGTCCGGTCTTCGTTTTCTACACGATGCTCCGATCACGAAATTCAATAAAGCTGACACCGATCTGTTAATCAAGACCTTGAATCAAACCCTTGACACTGGCGCGGACGGCACGCCGGTGACATGGGAGAATCGCAGTTCCGGCAGCGGTGGGCATATTACGCCGCTAAAAGATCCCCAGGGCCGAAGCAATTGCCGCAAGGTCCGCGTCGAGAATCGACATCAGACGTTGTCTAACACGACCGAAGCTGTTTTCTGTAAAGTCGACGGCAAATGGAAAGTGATTAGTAAATAGACCGGAGCCGAGAGGCTATTTATTCTAGAAATAACCTCAAAGGGTGGCTTTTTGTTAACCCATGGGTTATAGGCATAAGGGGATGGTATGCATAGTCGGCTACGTATGATATTTGGCACTATTTGGGCTTGCTTCTTACTGCTCGCGTTGCAACCGGCTTATGCACAAACCAAGCTGGATAACGCCCAGCTTGATCAATTACTGGCGCCAATTGCCTTATATCCCGACGCCTTGCTGTCCCAGGTCCTTATGGCGGCTACTTACCCTAATGACGTAAAAGCAGCGGCGGCATGGTCAGCTGGCCACACCTCTTTGTCAGGTGACGCAGCCACCAAGGCGGTAGAAAATGAATCATGGGATCCTAGCGTAAAGTCTTTAACCGCTTTCCCATCGGTAATCGACTTACTGGGGCGCCAACCACAATGGACGCAATCCCTAGGCGATACTTTTCTGGCCCAACCTGATGATGTGATGAATTCGGTGCAAAGGTTGCGGGTTCAAGCCAAAGCAGCTGGCAATCTGCAGTCCAGCAAGCAACAGACGGTAGTAACTGAAACCAGCGGCAGCGCCACTATTGTAAAAATTGAACCGGCAAATCCACAGGTTGTGTATGTCCCTGTATATGACTCCACGACTGTATATGGACCATGGCCCTATTACGCGTATCCCCCCTACTACTACCCTCCTCCGCCGGGATCGGTGTTCGCTACCTCACTGGTGGCCGGTATCGGCTTCGGACTGGGGGTTGCGGCTATAGATTCGCTGTGGGGAGGATTTGACTGGGGACATCACGATGTGGACATCAACGTCAATCGATACAACAATATCAACGTCAATAACCGTATCCACAACGGCAGCACAAAAGTTCAATGGCAACATAACCCTGCCAACCGTGGCAACACGCCTTATCGCGATCCAGCGGTTCGC
The DNA here is from genome assembly GCF_040393045.1 of Pollutimonas bauzanensis. GTDB lineage: Bacteria > Pseudomonadota > Gammaproteobacteria > Burkholderiales > Burkholderiaceae_B > Pollutimonas > Pollutimonas bauzanensis_A. The sequence continues at coordinate 35,710 of NZ_JBEBUX010000024.1, forward strand.
AATCAACATGAGCCGCAACGCCAAGCCAGCTTGAATAACCGCTCTTCAAACGTCCAATCACGCGACACTGAACGCAATCGTGCCGCGCAAAGTTTTCAGCAGCACACAGGCCAAACCATCCCGGGACACGCGGCGCCAAGGCAACGGCAGGACACGGCGGCAACGCCGTCCGCTCGAAGCGACGCCAAACCAAACACGCGTTCCGGCAGCAGTCGCAGTGCTGTCGAGCAACAGAACGCGGACAGATTGGCAGCACAGAATCGCTCGCGCGACATGAACCGAGCCTCCGCTTTCCGCGATGCAGGTAAAGGCGAACAAGTACGTCAACAAACCCATCAAGGCCGTATGGCTGAATCTCGCGCCGGCAGGCTTTCCGGTGGCGGCCATTTCGAGCATCCCAGGAGGTAACAGCCGTGGTCGCCCATCGTGTGCAAAATACATCTATAGTAAAAACATTAACCCGTCTGCTGGCTATAGGCACGCTATTATCATGCAGCCTATCAACTGCCGCGCAAGCGCGTTTTCCTACGGCTCAGGCAGCTACGGATGCGTTTATCGATGCCATAGCGACTAGCGATGACGACGCCATGGCACGCGTTCTAGGTAAAAACTACCGCACCTATATCCCGCAAAAAGCGGATCAAGACGATATTTTTGCCTTTTTGGGGGCTTGGTCTCAACAACACCGAACTCTTACCGACGACTCGGGGCGTGCATGGCTGGAAGTAGGCACGACGCATTGGCGCTTGCCAATACCTATCGTTCAGTCTGGCAATGCCTGGCATTTTGACACCATTGCCGGTGGTGCTGAAATACGCCAACGACAAATAGGACGCAACGAATTGGGTGCGATCGATACCTTGCGTATGCTGCAGCGTGCTCAACTATCCTATATGCAAAGTCAGGGCCAATATGCCCAGAGGCTAGTCAGCCGTCCCGATATGCACGACGGCCTTTATTGGCCGACGAGCGATGACGGAATAGCTAGCCCCTTAGATTCCATTGCCCTTGCCATGACTCCCGACACGCCGGTCAACGCTGCCTATTTCGGCTATCGATTCAAAATAATGCCTGCGCCTAGCTCTTCAGGTTTTTCGATTATTGCGTGGCCAGCCGTTCATGGAGTCACGGGGGTACACACCTTTATGCTGGACGAGGATGCTGCCATAGGCCAACGCAGTGCGCGCACCGTACAGCCTGACGCAATACTGAAATCTGAATGGCGCCCACTGGGTGTTCAATAGCCTTAACTTATTGACGCTACTTACTTTAAACTTTCGAACGCATTTTTTGATTCCCTAGCACGACATGGGATGCCGACATGCCATGTACGAGAGCCAATATTTTATATATAATTAGCCGCCTTACTATATGGCGGCATCATTCATGGCTTTGGAACAGAAATATCAAGCGCTGCTGCAAGAAGCGCAGCAACGGCAGCTTCCCGACGTGCAGGGGATCCGGCTGTGTTTTCAGACGCTTTCGCTGGCCTCAGCCATCGACCGAGATTGCGCCGCGCTGCTGGCCCCGTATGGTCTGTCCGAAGGCCGCTTTGTACTGCTGTTCCTGCTTAATGCCGCCAGCGAAGGGCTAGCCCCCAATGTGCTGGCCGAACAGGCGGGCGTTACCCGCGCAACGGTGACGGGGCTGCTGGACGGCCTGGAGCGCGACGCCCTGATCGAGCGCAAGGCCGATGCCAGCGATCGCCGCGCATTGCGTATCTGCCTGACCCGCAAAGGCAAGCAGGTAACAAAGAAAGTTTTTGACCAGCATAGCCGCTGGATCGCCGGGCTGTTTGGCAACTTGTCAGCGCCTGAACGCAAACAACTGACGGCGCTGCTGGACAAGGTGGCGGCAAACCTGGGCGTCTCCAGCTAAGGAAAGCTCCGATGAACGAAACCGCA
>NZ_JBEBUX010000025.1:0-36897 GCF_040393045.1 Pollutimonas bauzanensis
ATTTATGACGGGGCAGTGTGCCGGGAGTGGGCAAGGCGAATCCTCGCTGCGGTCCACCCGCGCAGTCAGCCTGGATCGCGGCCAGCTGCGCGGTCACACGTCGTTGTTGCGGTCTTGCTGTTATTTCTTACACGCCGCAGGTGTGATGATGAGGATATGCGCTCCTCGTGGCCCGATTCGGCGCCCTGCGCGCCGAACCAGCGTGGCTTGGCTCGTACGCCCATTCGGGCTGCCTTCGCCTACAGCCCGCTGGCGGGGCCCCGAACGTCGCTCATATCCTCATCATCACACCTGCGGCTGCGTTAGATAGACTCGCAAGGTCGCTGGCACGGGTAGTGTGCTTTGCCTACTTTTGAAGGCCAGCGCTAGTTCAGAAGAACTCATGCGCTCGTCCTTCACGCCCCGCCTGCCGGGGCACTCCGGACATGGAGCCGGGTATAAGCGCCGGTCGCGGTGACGATTGCAATAGGGACAGTGAGTGGTCACGGTAGCCATTACGGTGGCGATCACGGCTGTCCATAACGGTCACGGTATTAACTGGTGGCTGTTCGCACATCCGGTCGTCAATCGCCAGTCTCACGCAAAGATGCCAGGCACGCTGCCTGTCCCAGCGATGTTTCAATCTTCCATGATGCAGCGGAGCAGGTCCTGGTAGGGGATGTTGCAGCGACTTTCGGGGTCCCGCCAGCGGGCTGTCGGCGAAGGCAGCCCGAATGGGCGTACGAGCCAAGCCACGCTGGTTCGGCGCGCAGGGCGCCGAATCGGGCCACGAGGAGCAAAACATCCCCTACCAGGATCTGACACGCGTATTAGGAAGAAATGTAAACGCCAGGACCTGCCCGCAGCGAGGATTCGTCCTGCCTAAGCCAGCCCGCCGCGCCGGATCAAGAGCAACACGAAAGCAGAACAAAAAACGAAAATCTCCCTTCTAGCCAACGTCTTATCGAATGACCCCGCATAAGAAATCCCCGCCGTCACCTTGCATTAAGTAGAAACACCTATATATTAGAGTCATGACACTAAAAGTTTTCGATCTTCAATGCGATCAAGGCCATGTATTCGAAGGCTGGTTCGGCTCCGCCGACAGCTACGAATCACAGCAATCGCGAGGGCTATTGAGCTGCCCGGTCTGCAACAGCAGCCGGGTGGTGAAGAAGCTATCCGCGCCCCGGCTTAACCTGAGCCATGCGCAAAGTCCTGATATCGCCCCTGCCTCATCGTCCAGCCCCGCGCGGTCAGGTGGGCAAGTCGCTGCACCCGCTGCCAAGCAAATGGCGCAGCTACAGGCTGAAGTCATGCGTCATATCCGCCAAATCGTGCGTAATACCGAAAACGTGGGGGAAAAGTTTGCTGAAGAAGCGCGTCGCATGCACGACGGCGAAACAGAAGAACGGGCTATTCGAGGAACAGCAACGCCTGAAGAAAGGGAAGAGTTGGCCCAGGAAGGGATAGCCGTAATGCCTATCCCCGATTTCCTGGACGATGATCGCTTGCAATAAGCGGATCAATTGCTGCAAACGGCGCGACGCCGTCTGCAGCAAGGTTTACATCACGCGGCTGCGGTATTCGCCAGTGCGTGTATCAATTTCGATTTTGTCGCCGATATTGCAGAACAGCGGCACGTTTACCGTCATGTCGGTGCTGGTCTTGGCTGGTTTCAGGACTTTGCCTGATGTGTCGCCCTTGACAGCGGGTTCGGTGTAGACGATTTCACGTACCACAATGGTGGGCAGCTCAACCGAAATAGCACGGCCGTCGTAGAACACGACTTCGACTTTCATGCCTTCTTCAAGGTAGTTCAGGGTGTCGCCCATGCTTTCAGCTTCGACTTCGTGCTGGTTGTATTCTTCATCCATGAAAACATACATGGGATCAGCATAGTAAGAATAGGTGCATTCTTTATGCTCGAGTTGGACAACCTCGAATTTTTCATCAGCTTTGGAAACGGATTCGCTGCCTGAACCGGTAAGCAGGTTCTTGAACTTGAGCTTGACGACAGCCGAGTTGCGGCCCGACTTGTTATATTCTGTTTTTTGTACGACCAGTGCGTCGTTGCCGACTTTAACAACGTTGCCAACGCGCAATTCTTGTGCGGTTTTCATATATTTAAAATACTCCGGGGTGTGATTGCTCCGCCAGATGCCACTGCCGGGCCGGAGCATGACTTACTAAACCCGGTATTTTAACCTGATCGGTGCTGCTGCGCGCAAAATCCGGCCAGGGTATAGGCCAAATCGGGGTATTCAGACAGTTTTTTGCTCCATTTTGCGCTGTCCGCTTGCCAGGTTTTCCAATTTTCCGGCCGCAGTGCCGTATTCATCTGCAGGGCGAACTCCGTCCGCCCACCGCGATTCCAGCCTGCCATAAGATCGCGAACCTGCCCGGAATAGGGGGATCGTTCCAGCCAGGCCTGCAGCTTGATCATATGTGCGTCCTCCTCTTGGGCGTAAATCTGCCACACCAGCGGCTTGCCGGCCCATAACGCCCGAACCAGGGAGTCCTCGCCGCGCACGAAGTTCAGGTCGCTGCTCCATAGCAACTGATCGAAAGTGGTCTGATTCACGAAGGGAATTTCATGAACGTATACATGCTCGCTTTGTTCGTTCAGCAGTTCCGGATATACGCCAGCGGGGACGATGAGTACGCTAGGGGTCGTTTGCTGCTTCAGGCTGTCAAGCAGCCCCAGGGCAGGGGCGTTGGGATAGCAAAACAAGAATGCCTGGCGCGCGCCCTGTTGTAAACGCTGGAGCTGGTTGGGCGGTACGCCCAGGGCATGAAGAAGCTCGAAGCGGTGCGCCGGCTTGGACAGCCACTGGTCACGCCTGGCCAGCAAGCCAGGTTCACGCAGCAGGCCGCCGGTGGCGGGCGTGAACCCCGGAAAAAAGAAATATTTGCGCAAGCCATTGGCTTGCATGGACGGTACCGCATGGCAGGATTCAACCCAGCTTTCGGCACTGAGATATTCCAGATTGATCCATAGGCTGTTTTCCCGGACCATGGCGTCCACGAACGCGGCGGGCGGGTCGCAGGCAAAGGCTTCGATCACGACTGAATGAGGTTTCAGCTGAGTGGTCGAGGGCGTCCAATGCATGATATCGACCGCATCTACGGTTTGCTGCGGCGCATGGGGATCGATTTGTCGTTCAATGCGGGTAAAACTGTGCAGGTCGTCAACCCACAGGCGAACTTTGCTTAGATAGGGGGGCTGCGCCAACTGCCTGGCTAAGCGCCAGCACACACCGATGTCGCCGAAGTTATCGACGACCCGGCAAAAAATATCAAAGGACTGCGCGGACATTTAGTGGAAGTGGACGGGCGCCATGTCAATTTCCTCGGGAAGCTCGGGGTGCATCATTTCACCCAGCGGATTCGGGAAATAAGGCGCGCCGCAATCGTCGCAAAATTCGACTGGATGGATGCCGGGCAGGCGTCTGACGTCGGCAATGCCCTGTTCTTTCAGCAGGGCGGCTATTTCATCGGGTACGTCGATGACTTCGCTTTCCATGCTGTCGGCAGCCGCTTCTTCTTTACTGAGCACCGGCCAGATGCAGCCATAAATAACTTCGTTGCTGTGGCGTGTACTGAAGCCCACCCGGTACTCTTCAATAACTGTGTCGCCGCAGCCTGTAATGACGGCGCGCAGATCATCGCCAGGCAGGTGCGCGGCGGTCTGTAGCCATGTGACGGCTGCTTTCAACGCCAGCGGACGTATGCGCCGGTCAGCTTCGCGGCTGTTCATATAGTAGGCGTCGGGCTGCAGGTATTCGACATGGCAGCCCGTGAACATTGGCGTGATGATTTCGCCGCTTGCGGTTTCCCAAGCTTCTTGGCAAGCTTGCCGCAGGGCGATGGCATCGTCCTGGAGCGTTTGCCACTTGAAGACGGCCTGGCCTTTGGGTACCACGATCACACCGACGGCGAAGCGCGCGTCGGCCAGCATGCCTTCAGGATCTTCCGGCTTATTGATTTGGCAGGATTCAGTCGAGGTGCCTAATGCCAACTGCGCCAGGCGCTGTGTCCAGGTATGGGTCTCCTGGAACGATTGCGGCATTTGATCGAAATTGACGAGAGCAGGAATAAGCGCCATATGGGCGCCATCCGCAACAATGCAATCTTTCAAGTGCTTGGCAAGCGCTTTGCTTTGGGCAGAGGTAAGTGTGCCATCAGGCAACTGATAACGGGTCCAGGCCACGACGGGCGCTGAAAACATCAAGGCGTCGTATTCAATGCCTTGATGGACGATGGTCGTGGATTCAGACAGGGTTTCTGCCTGTTCTACGAGAATTTCGTAGGCATTCAGATCGGTCGCCAGCAGGTGTTCAAGTACGGTTTCTATCGTCTTGTTTTTTTTGCCCTGCAAAAGTTTGTTCAACTGGGTGGCCAACAGGTTTTCCCAGTAGACATCTTCGAGCCGACTTCCGGAGCGCGCTAGCGCTTGCGTCAGGGCTACAAGACGTTGGGCATCGCGGGATAAACGGGAGGGTGGGGCAGGCATACGGAGCATAAGACAATACAAGTTGGTTAGAAGCCTAGTGTAACGCTCTACCCATCTTTGTGGGCTGCTTTACGGAAAGACTTCGATATGGTGCGCGGCACAGCTCTGTCCCGCCAGGCCGAAAAAAAGCCCCGGCGGTGCGCCGGGGCTGCTTGTTTGCGCTTGCTAAAGGCGACTGGCTATCAGTCGGCGAGCAGTTCGCGCAGTACGTAGGGCAAAATACCGCCGTGCAGGTAATAGTCGACTTCCGTGGCGGTATCTATGCGCAACAGCATATCGATCTGTTGCGAACTGCCATCTTTACGGTGCATCGTCAGCTTGATGTCTTGTTGCGGCTTGATGCCGGTTTCTATACCGGACACGTCAAATGTTTCTTCGCCTGTGATACCCAGGGAATCGACGCTGTCGTTATTCTTGAACTGCAGTGGCAAGACGCCCATGCCAACCAGATTGCTGCGATGGATGCGCTCGAAGCTGCGGGCGATCACCGCTTTGACGCCCAATAACTGGGTGCCTTTAGCCGCCCAGTCTCGCGATGAGCCCGTGCCATATTCTTCGCCTGCAAAGATGACCGTGGGAACGTCGGCCGCTACGTATTTCATGGCGGCGTCATAGATGGACAGGCGTTCGCCCGAGGGTTGGCACAGCGTTTCCCCGCCTTCAAAGCGGCTACCATCGGATAGTGCGGGAATCATCAGATTCTTGATCCGTACGTTGGCGAACGTGCCGCGCATCATGATTTCGTGGTTACCGCGTCGCGAACCATAGCTGTTGAAATCCTGCTTCATAACGCCATTCGCCTCGAGCCATTGGCCAGCGGGGGAGCTTTCCTTGATGGAGCCGGCAGGGGAAATATGATCGGTCGTCACTGAATCGCCGAATACAGCCAGGGCGCGGGCACCCTTGACGCCGGGCATGGCGGCCGGTTGCATTTCGAAGCCGTTAAAGAAGGGCGGCTCGGCGATGTAGGTGGATGAAGGCCAGGTGTAGACATCGCCTTCGACGCCGGAGACTTGCTTCCAGAGCTTGCCTGGATTGGTCTTGATTTCGGCATAGTTGCTGCGAAACACTTGGGGATCCATCGCCTGGCTCAACAGCGCCTGGACTTCGGCGTTGGTGGGCCAGATGTCGCCTAGCCAGACGTCTCCTTTTTTGCCTTTGCCGACCGGCTCGGTCATCAGATCGCGCATAACTGTGCCAGCCAGCGCATAGGCCACGACCAATGGTGGCGAGGCCAGGAAGTTGGCTTTGATGTTCGGGTGAATCCGGGCTTCGAAATTGCGGTTGCCTGAGAGCACTGCAGAGCAGACCAGACCGTTTTGCGTAATGACCTCGTTCAGATCGGGGGTCAGGTCGCCGGCATTGCCTATGCAAGTGGTACAGCCATAGGCGGCAATGTCGAAACCCAGCTTTTCAAGATAGGGCAACAGGCCGGTTTTCGTAAGATAGTCCGTAACGACGCGCGAACCGGGCGCCAGGGATGTCTTGATGTGCTTGGGCACTTTCAGGCCCGCTTCGACTGCCTTCTTGGCCATCAAGCCGGCTGCCAGCAACACGCTGGGGTTGGACGTATTCGTGCACGACGTAATGGCGGCGATCAGGATGTCGCCATTGCGCACTTTTGTTCCTGCGCTGGTAGTGAATACTTCGCCGAGTTTTTCAGCCGGCTGATTGAACCCAATGGATGAGGGTTCGGAGTAAAGACTAGAAAAGGTGTTTTTGACACTGCCCAGTTCGATGCGGTCTTGCGGGCGCTTTGGGCCTGCCAGGGATGGGGTAACTGTGGACAGATCCAGCGTAATCAACTGCGTGTAGTTGATGTCTTTTGCTTCTGGGACTCCGTACATGCCCTGGGCCTTGAAGTAAGCCTTCAGTGCATCGATTTCATCTTGGGTGCGCCCTGTGCCTTCGAAGTAGTCGATAGTGCGGTCATCGACAGGGAAAAAGCCCATCGTGGCGCCGTATTCCGGGGCCATGTTGCCGATGGTGGCGCGGTCGGTAACCGATAGCCCCGCAGTGCCCGGGCCACAGAATTCCACGAATTTACCGACCACTTTGTGTTTGCGCAGCAGTTCGGTAATGGTCAACACCAAGTCGGTGGCGGTGATGCCGCCACGCAGTTCACCTTTCAGTTCCACTCCGACCACGTCCGGGGTCAGGATATAAACAGGCTGGCCCAGCATGCCGGCCTCGGCTTCGATGCCGCCCACGCCCCAGCCGACGACGCCAATGCCGTTGATCATGGTGGTATGGCTGTCGGTGCCGACCAGCGTGTCGGGGTAGTACACCTTGTTCTTGGCATCGTAATGGACGCCACGCGCCAGATGCTCCAGGTTTACCTGGTGAACGATGCCGAAGCCGGGAGGCACGACGCCGAAAGTGTCGAAAGCCTGCATGCCCCATTTCATGAACTGATAGCGTTCCTGGTTGCGCTTGAACTCAAGCTTCATGTTCAGGTCCAGGGCGTTCTTGGTGCCGAAATAGTCGATCATGACGGAATGGTCGACGACCAAGTCTACGGGCACCAGAGGTTCAATGCTTTTGGGATCCTTGCCCATTTTGGCTGCCACCGAACGCATCGCGGCGATGTCGGCCAACAGCGGCACGCCAGTGAAGTCTTGCAATACGACCCGGGCCACGACAAAAGGAATTTCAGCGGTACGCTTGGCCTGGGGCTTCCAGGAAGCAAGTTGTTTGATGTGGGTCTGCGTGATCTTCTTGCCGTCGCAGTTGCGCAAGACCGATTCCAGTACGACCCGGATCGATACCGGAAGCCGCTGGATATTGATTCCGAGTTTTTCCCCTAGAGCAGGCAGAGAATAAAACTGGGCCGTTTTACGCCCTATCTTGAACTTTTGCAGGGTATTGAACGTGTTGTGCGGCATGGATAACTCCGATGATTGATCTTGTTGTGGCGTGATGGGTCGAACAAATGCGTGACGTGTGCTGCTTGCGCCATATTTTAGGCCTGTTTATGCCATTCATGGGACGAAAAAAAGCTCCCGATGCAGTACATCGGGAGCTTTTGTGGTGCCTGCGTATTACTGAGTGTTTATACGCTTACCGAGTCGGCGATTTCCTGGAAGTCTTCGATTTGATCGAAGTTCATGTAGCGGTAGATCTCGTCGCCTTGCGTGCTTAACAAGCCCATGTCAGCCATGTACTCTTCCTTGGTCGGGATGCGGCCCAGGCGTGAGCAAATGGCAGCCAGTTCTGCAGACCCCAGGAACACGTTGGAGTTCTTGCCCAGCCGGTTCGGGAAGTTGCGTGTACTGGTCGACATGACAGTGGCGCCTTCACGTACTTGCGCCTGGTTACCCATGCAAAGCGAGCAGCCGGGCATTTCCATGCGAGCGCCTGCACTGCCCAGAACGCCGTAATGGCCTTCTTCGGTCAGTTGCTTCTGGTCCATCTTGGTTGGCGGCGCCACCCACAGTTTCGTGGGGATATCGCGCTTGCCTTCCAGCAGCTTGGATGCGGCGCGGAAGTGGCCGATATTGGTCATGCAGCTGCCGATGAATACCTCGTCGATGACCGTGCCGGAAACGTCCGACAAAGTTTTGACATCGTCCGGGTCGTTAGGGCAGGCGACGATGGGTTCGTGCACATCGGCCAGATCGATTTCGATAACCGCGGCGTACTCGGCGTCGGCGTCGGGTTCCAGCAACTGCGGGTTGGCCAGCCAGGCCTGCATTGCCTTGATACGGCGGCCCAGAGTGCGTTCGTCTTCGTAGCCGTTGGCTATCATCCATTTCAGCAGCGTGATGTTGCTGGTGATGTATTCGATGATGGGGGCTTTGTCCAGGCGCACGCTGCAGCCAGCAGCTGAACGTTCGGCCGAGGCGTCGGACAGTTCGAATGCCTGTTCTACCTTCAGATTGGGCAAGCCTTCGATTTCCAGAATGCGGCCCGAGAAAATATTCTTCTTGCCCTGGGTTTCGATTGTCAGCAGGCCTTGCTTGATGGCATATAGCGGAATGGCGTTGACCAAGTCGCGTAGGGTGACGCCGGGCTGAAGTTCGCCCTTGAAGCGCACCAAAACGGATTCAGGCATGTCCAGAGGCATGACGCCCGTGGCGGCGGCGAAAGCCACCAGGCCGGAACCTGCAGGGAAACTGATGCCGATAGGGAAGCGGGTATGCGAATCGCCGCCAGTACCAACGGTATCGGGCAAGAGCATGCGGTTCAGCCACGAGTGAATGATACCGTCGCCGGGGCGCAACGAAATGCCGCCGCGCGTGCTGATGAAAGCGGGCAGTTCGTGGTGGGTTTTGACGTCTACGGGTTTAGGGTAGGCGGCAGTATGGCAGAACGATTGCATGACCAGGTCGGCGGAAAAGCCCAGGCAAGCCAGGTCTTTCAGTTCGTCGCGGGTCATGGGGCCGGTGGTGTCCTGGCTGCCGACTGAAGTCATCTTCGGTTCGCAGTAGGTGCCTGGACGCATGCCGCGCCCTTCGGGAAGGCCGCAAGCGCGTCCGACCATTTTTTGTGCCAGGGTAAAGCCCTTGCCGGTGTCTGCCGGCACTTCTGGCAGACGGAACAGGGTCGACACAGGCAGGCCCAGGGCTTCGCGCGCCTTGGCGGTCAGGCCGCGGCCGATAATCAGCGGAATGCGGCCGCCTGCACGGGCTTCGTCGAACAGCACGTCGGACTTGACCTTGAAGTTGGCAATGACTTCGCCATTCTTCAGGGCTACGCCTTCGTAGGGGCGCAGTTCAACGACATCGCCCATGTTCATTTGCGAGACATCCAGTTCGATGGGCAGGGCGCCGGCATCTTCCATGGTGTTATAGAAAATGGGAGCAATCTTGCCGCCCAGGCAAACGCCGCCGAAGCGCTTGTTGGGAACAAAAGGAATGTCTTCGCCGGTATGCCAGAGCACCGAGTTGGTGGCCGACTTGCGCGACGAGCCAGTACCGACCACATCGCCTACGTAAGCGATAAGGTGGCCTTTTTGCTTGAGTTCTTCTATGAACTTGATGGGGCCGACCTTGCCGGCTTCCTGGGGTTCGATGCCGGGGCGCGGGTTTTTCAACATGGCCAAGGCATGCAGCGGGATGTCGGGGCGGCTCCAGGCGTCGGGGGCGGGCGACAAGTCGTCGGTATTGGTTTCGCCGGTGACCTTGAAAACCGTAATGGTCAGGCTTTCAGGCACTTCGGGGCGGCTGGTGAACCATTCTGCATCGGCCCAGCTTTGCAAGATGGCCTTGGCGTACTGGTTGCCCTTGTCGGCTTTTTCCTTGACGTCGTGGAAGGCATCGAACACGAGCAGGGTTTTCTTCAGGCCTTCGGCGGCGACAGCGGCAAGCTCGGTGTTGTCCAGCAAATCGACCAGCGCGCTGATGTTGTAGCCGCCCAGCATGGTGCCCAGCAATTCAGTGGCGTGCTTCTTGTCGATGAGGGGACAGGTTTCTTTGCCCAGTGTGATGGCGGCCAGGTAAGAGGCTTTGACTTTAGCGGCATCATCAACGCCGGCAGGCACACGGTGTGTAATAAGGTCGACCAGGAACGCTTCTTCGCCAGCGGGCGGATTTTTAAGCAATTCGATCAGGTCGGCAGTTTGCTGTGGGGAAAGAGGAAGGGGAGGGATGCCTGACGCGGCGCGTTCGGCAACGTGTTGGCGATATGATTCCAGCATTATGCATGCCCTTTTTTTCGAGGATTAGGGGAAATTGCTTCTACCTGATTGTAGAAGGAAGCAGGCACGGAAGCAAATGTCTTATATCTTATATAAGACCTAAAAGACGCTTGTGTTGCGTTGATGCTAAAAGCGAAGACCGCTTCTGCCGTTTTTACGTTTGGAGGTCGGCGTATTCCTGGTGTCGGCGCATATAAGCGGCAGCATACGAACACTGCGGACGTACCGTCCAGCCATTTTCGCGGGCGGTCTCAAGGGCGTGCTTGGTAAGGTCGGCCGCAATGCCGCGGCCTCCTACGGCTTCTGGCACGCCCGTGTGTGTGATCGTCATGACCCCGTTCAACAATTCGTAGTCCAGTACGCTAAGAATGCCGTCTTCGGTCCATTCGAATCGTTGCTTGGCAAGGTTATGTTCAATGCTGCGGCTCATTGGGAATCCTGGGAAAGGAAGAAATCAGACATTCATTGTAAGCAGGATCAGGCTCCACAGCAGGATCATAGCGATAATGCCGACAAAGCAGCCGCCCCACAAGCCGATCAGCGGCCATTTGATGCGTGAGGGCACATCGGCGGGCTGTACGTGCGCGAGCAAGCGATTGGCTTGGCCGATGATCCAGAAAGTACGCGTGGGAAAGGAAATCCTAAGGAAGTAATCCAGCAGGATGGTGGCCCGTACTGAAAGAGGGTAACGTTCCCAGGCATGCTGTTTCAGGTAAGGATGGCGAAATATTTCGTTGGTTTTTCTGAGCCTGAGCAGAATCAGCACAAACCCCGAAACAATAGCGGTCATTGCACAGGCGACAAGCAGAGTAAAACTAAAAGGCAAAGCGTAAAAAGCGAAGGTTTCAAGCATGATGGGAGGCGTCAAGCGCGGAGCGGCAAAAAGTGTAAGGATAACCTGCGTTGGAATTGCGCAGGTTTGCGGCGTTTTTTACACGCCACAAGCCCCCGCGCGTCAGATTACGTATAAATCCACATATTCGTGCACGGGCATGGATTCCAGTGCCTCCTGAGTCAGGGATACGTCAAGGATACGCTGCTGTTGCCTGGCCGGAAATTGGCGTGCAAGGTTATTGCGGAACTTGTCTTCCAGCAAAGGAATGCCGTCGCTGCGGCGGCGCTTGTGCCCTATTGGGTACTCGCAAACGATTTCGTCCAGTTTGCTGCCGTCGTTGAATTCTACCGTCAGGCCATTGGCGATCGACCGCATTTCCGGGTTGTGATAGTCGGCGGTAAACGCTTTGTCTTCGACACATACGATTTTATCGCGCAGTGCATCAATGCGCGGATCAGCCGCAATCGTATCCTCGTAATCGTAAGCCGTAAGACGGCCGAAAATAATGGGAACGGCCACCATGTACTGGATGCAGTGGTCCCGGTCGGCCGGGTTGTCCAGAGGGCCCTTTTTGTCGATGATGCGTATGCAGGCTTCGTGGGTGCGAATGGTGATTTTCTTGATGTCGCTTTCTGCCTTGCCTGCGGCCTTGAGCTTCTGATGGATGATCATGGCGCATTCCACCGCAGTTTGTGAATGGAACTCGGCGGGGTAGGAAATCTTGAACAGTACGTTTTCCATGACGTAGCTGCCATAAGGCCGCTGGAATTTGAAGGGCTGGCCTTTGAAGAGCACGTCGTAAAAGCCCCAGGTTTTGGCCGACAGCACTGACGGATAGCCCATTTCGCCAGTCTGGGCGATAAGCGCAAGGCGAACCGCGCGACTGGTGGCATCGCCGGCTGCCCAGCTCTTGCGGCTGCCAGTATTGGGTGAGTGACGGTAGGTACGCAGGCTTTGCCCGTCTACCCAGGCCAGCGACACCGCATTAAGAGTTTCTTCGCGAGTCAGGCCAAGCAATTGCGACACCACGGCGGTAGACGCCACTTTCACCAACAGTACGTGATCAAGGCCGACCTTGTTGAACGAGTTCTCCAACGCAATGCAACCCTGGATTTCGTGCGCCTTGATCATGGCCGTCAGGACGTCGCGCATGGTTAGCGGTGTTTTGCCGACGGCCACCGCGTTGCGTGACAGCCAGTCGGCGGTAGCCAGGATCGCGCCCAGGTTGTCGGAGGGGTGCCCCCATTCTGCGGCAAGCCACGTATCGTTGAAGTCCAGCCACCGTATCATGGCCCCGATATTGAACGCGGCCTGGACTGGATCCAGCTGGAACTGGGTGCCAGGTACTTTGGCGCCATTGGGCACTACCGTACCGCGAACCACCGGCCCCAGCAGTTTGGTGCAAGCGGGATACTGCAGTGCTTCAAGGCCGCAGCCCAAGGTATCGATCAGGCACAGGCGCGCGGTTGCATAGGCGAGCGTGGATTGGATCTGGTAGTTTTGGGTGTAATCGACGATATCTACCAGGACGGGGTCCCAGCTGGGTTGTTTGACAGGTGACGTTTGCATACAGACTCCCGAACGGTAGATAACAAGTTTCTAGAACGCGTCGCCAGGCACGCGTACCCACCCCTCCATCAGTACGCGCGCACTGCGGCTCATGATGGCCTTGGTAACCGCCCAATCATCGCCATTCTGGCTGGCTTCGGCGCCTACCCGTAAGGTTCCCGAGGGATGACCAAAGCGTACTGCATTGCGCGCACCGCCGCCAGCAGCCAGATTCACCAGCGTGCCCGGAATGGCGGCGGCCGCGCCAATAGCGACAGCCGCAGTGCCCATCATGGCATGGTGAAGCTTGCCCATGGATAGCGCACGCACAAGCAGGTCGATGTCGTCGGCCGAAACTTGCTTGCCACTGGAAGCTACGTAATCGGCCGGCCTGGCGACAAAAGCGACTTTAGGCGTGTGTTGGCGTTGAGCCGCTTCATCGATATGTTTGATAAGCCCCATGCGCACCGAGCCATGGGCGCGTATGGTTTCGAACATCGCCAACGCTTTTTCGTCGCCATTGATGGCGTCTTGCAGTTCGGCGCCGGTATAGCCTATGTCTTGAGCATTGATGAAGATAGTCGGGATGCCGGCATTGATCATGGTGGCTTTCAGCGTGCCGACGCCAGGCACCTCGAGGTCGTCGACCAGGTTGCCGGTGGGGAACATTGAGCCGCCCGCGCCGTCTTCATCTGCGGCGGGATCCATGAACTCTAGTTGCACTTCCGCGGCGGGGAAGGTGACGCCATCCAGTTCGAAATCACCGGTTTCCTGCACGAGGCCATTAGTGATGGGTACGTGCGCAATAATGGTTTTTCCGATGTTGGCCTGCCAAATGCGCACCGTCGCGATCCCGTCTTGGGGGATGCGGCTGGCATCGATCAGCCCGTTGCTTAGCGCGAACGGCCCGACGGCGGCTGAAAGATTGCCGCAATTGCCGCTCCAGTCGATAAATGCCTTGTCGATGGAGACCTGGCCAAATAAATAATCAACGTCGTGATCGGGCCGGCTGCTTTTAGACAGGATAACGGTCTTGCTCGTGCTGGAGGTGGCGCCGCCCATACCGTCGGTTTGCTTGCCGTATGGGTCGGGACTGCCGATGACGCGCATCAGCAGCGCATCGCGTGCTGCGCCGGGCGCCCGTGCTACTTCGGGAAGATCCTGAAGCCGGAAGAACACGCCTTTGCTGGTGCCCCCGCGGATATAGGTGGCGGGCACTTTGATTTGTGGTACGTGAGCCATGAGCACTTTTCCTTTTTCTTAAGCGGTCGCAGTCGATTCCAGGAAGTCCTGGGCGAAACGCTGCAATACACCGCCAGCCTCGTAGATCGACACCTCTTCCGCCGTGTCCAGACGACAGGTGACGGGCACTTCGGTGCGTTCGCCGTTTTTGCGGTTAATCACCAGTGTCAGCGTGGCGAGTGGCGTGCACTCGCCAATGACATCGAAGGTTTCCGTGCCGTCGATATTCAGCGTCTTGCGGTTTACGCCTGGTTTGAATTCAAGCGGTACTACGCCCATGCCAACAAGATTGGTGCGGTGAATGCGCTCGAAGCCTTCGGCAACGATGGCCTCGACGCCCGCCAAGCGTACGCCCTTGGCGGCCCAATCACGCGAAGATCCCTGGCCGTAATCGGCACCCGCAACGATGATCAGCGGTTGCTTGCGTTCCATGTAGGTTTCTATGGCTTCCCACATACGGGAGACCTTGCCTTCGGGTTCGATGCGTGCCAGCGAGCCTTGCTTGACCTGGCCGTTCTCCTGGACCATTTCGTTCAACAGTTTTGGGTTGGCAAAGGTGGCGCGTTGCGCGGTAAGGTGATCGCCGCGGTGAGTTGCGTAGGAGTTGAAGTCTTCTTCCGGCAATCCCATCTTGGCCAGGTATTCACCGGCAGCACTGGACGCCATAATGGCATTGGACGGAGACAGGTGATCAGTAGTGATGTTGTCACCCAGCACGGCCAGCGGACGCATGCCCTTGAGCGCGCGTTCACCGGCCAGCGCGCCTTCCCAGTAGGGCGGACGGCGGATGTAGGTGCTTGTTGGGCGCCAGTCATAGAGCGGGCTAAGTTTCTCGCTGTTGTCGACGCTGACGGCGAACATCGGTTCGTAAACTTGGCGGAATTGTTCTGGTTTGACGCTGGCGGCAACGATAGTGTCGATCTCCTCGTCCGTTGGCCAGAGATCTTTCAGGGTGACTGGGTTGCCTTCCTTGTCGATACCCAGAATATCTTTTTCGATATCGAAGCGGATGGTGCCTGCGATGGCATAGGCAACCACCAGCGGCGGCGAGGCCAGGAAAGCCTGCTTCGCGTAGGGGTGGATACGCCCGTCGAAGTTCCGGTTTCCTGATAGCACGGCCGTGGCGTACAGGTCTCGGTCGATGATTTCTTGCTGGATGACGGGATCCAGGGCGCCGCTCATGCCGTTGCACGTGGTGCAGGCAAAGCCCACGATGCCAAAACCCAGGCTTTCCAGTTCGGGCAGCAACTTGGCGTCTTCCAGATACAGTTGCACTGCCTTGGAGCCGGGCGCCAGCGAGGTCTTGACCCAGGGTTTACGGGTCAGGCCACGCGCGTTGGCGTTACGGGCCAGCAGCGCGGCGGCAATCACGTTGCGCGGGTTGCTGGTGTTCGTACAGCTGGTGATTGCGGCGATGATGACTGCGCCGTCCGGCATTAGGCCAGGTTCGTTTTCCACCTTGCCCGATATGCCACGCGCTGCAAGTTCGGAGGTAGGTACGCGACGATGCGGGTTCGATGGCCCGGCGATATTGCGTACGACGGTCGACAGGTCGAACTTGAGCACGCGTTCATATTCGGCGCTTTTCAGGCTGTCGGCCCAGAGGCCCGCCTGTTTGGCATAGGTTTCTACCAGCTTGACTTGAGCGTCGTCGCGGCCGGTGAGTTTCAGGTAATCGATGGTTTGTTGATCGATGTAGAACATCGCCGCGGTGGCGCCGTATTCAGGCGTCATGTTGGAGATGGTGGCGCGATCACCAAGCGTCAGGCGAGACGCGCCTTCGCCATAGAATTCGAGGTAGGACGATACGACTTTTTCATTGCGCAGGAATTCGGTCAGCGCCAGCACCAGGTCAGTGGCGGTTGAGCCAGGCCGCAGCTTGCCTGTCAGTTCCACGCCAATGATATCGGGCAGGCGCATCCAGGATGCGCGACCGAGCATCACGCTTTCCGCTTCCAGACCACCCACGCCGATGGCGATTACGCCCAGCGCGTCGACGTGTGGGGTGTGGCTATCTGTTCCTACGAGCGTGTCAGGAAAGGCGACCCCGTCGAGCGCATGCACGACCGGCGACATCCGCTCGAGGTTGATCTGGTGCATGATGCCGTTGCCGGGAGGAATGACATCGACGTTCTTGAACGTTTTCTTCGTCCAGTTGATGAAATGGAAGCGATCGTCATTGCGGCGGTCTTCGATGGCGCGGTTTTTCTCGAAAGCATCCTTCTCGAAACCGCCATGTTCGACAGCCAGGGAATGGTCGACGATCAGTTGAGTTGGCACCACAGGGTTGACCAACGAGGGGTCGCCGCCTTTTGCTGCAATGGCGTCGCGCAACCCAGCCAAGTCCACGAGCGCAGTTTGGCCCAAGATGTCATGGCAAACCACGCGCGCCGGAAACCACGGAAAGTCCAGATCACGCTTGCGCTCGATGAGCTGCTTGAGTGAAGCCGTCAGCGTGGCTGGATCACAGCGGCGCACCAGGTTTTCAGCCAGTACGCGAGACGTATAAGGTAGTGTGTCGTAGGCGCCGGGCTTGATGGCGTCGACTGCCGCACGGGCGTCGAAGTAGTCGAGTTTGGTACCGGGGAGGGGTTTGCGGTTTGCGGTGTTCATGGCATCCGGAAGAAAAGAGGTGATGTCCAAGGGGGTGTTGGGCGGGGGAGCCGCCGGGGCACGGAGCCCGGGCTTCCCCCCCCTGTCGCTGTTAGCGCTTGGCGAGCGGAACGAACTTTTGATCTTCAGGGCCGATATAGTTGGCGGTAGGCCTGATGATCTTGTTGTCGGCACGCTGCTCAAGGACGTGCGCAGCCCAGCCCGCTGTACGGGCAATCACGAACAACGGCGTGAACATGGCTGTAGGTACACCCATCATGTGGTAGGAAACGGCCGAGAACCAGTCCAGGTTCGGGAACATTTTTTTGGCGTCCCACATGGCGCTTTCAAGGCGTTCGGCGATGTCGAACATTTTCGTGTTGCCTTGTTTCTTGGACAGTTTGCGAGCAACTTCCTTGATGACCTTGTTGCGCGGATCGGATACCGTGTAAACGGGGTGCCCGAAGCCGATCACCACTTCTTTGTTTTCGACGCGGCGACGAATGTCGGCTTCGGCCTCGTCGGGAGTGTCGTAGCGTTTTTGGACTTCGAATGCCACTTCGTTGGCGCCGCCATGCTTGGGGCCGCGCAGCGCGCCGATTCCGCCTGCAATGGCCGAATACATGTCAGAGCCTGTACCGGCGATTACGCGGCTGGTAAAGGTGGATGCATTGAATTCGTGCTCGGCGTAAAGGATAAGCGAGGTATGCATGGCGCGAACCCAATCTTCGTTGGGTTCTGTGCCGTGCAGCAGGTGCAGGAAGTGGCCGCCGATGCTGTCGTCGTCAGTTTGCACGTCGATGAAGCGGCCGTTATGGCTGAAGTGATACCAATACAGAAGCGCTGAACCCAGATTGGCCATCAGACGATCGGCGATATCGCGGGCGTCGGGGGCGTTATGGTCATCTTTTTCAGGCAGCACGCAACCCAGCACTGAAACCGCAGTCCGCATGACGTCCATCGGGTGGCTGGCGGCCGGCAGCGCTTCCAGGGCGCTTTGCAGCGCGGCGGGAAGGCCGCGCATGCTGCGCAGTTTTTCCTTGTAGGTCTTGAGCTCTGCCTTGTTGGGCAGCTTGCCGTGAATAAGCAGGTGGGCGACTTCTTCGAACTCGCAGGTTTCCGCGATATCGAGAATATCGTAACCGCGGTAGTGCAGATCGTTGCCGCTGCGCCCTACGGTGCACAAGGCGGTGTTGCCTGCTACGACGCCCGAAAGGGCAACGGATTTCTTTGGTTTAGGACCGGGTTTAATGTCTTTTGTATCGGTAGTAGCCATGTCTCAACTCCTGAAAAGGTTATTTCGATTTGCCCTGCTGGAAAAGTGCATCAAGGCGGGACTCAAATTCATGGTATCCGATGCGATCGTAGAGCTCTTCGCGAGTCTGCATCGTATCGATGACGTTTTTCTGGTGGCCATCTTTGCGTATTGCCGTGTAGACGGTTTCAGCTGCCTTGTTCATGGCGCGGAATGCTGACAGAGGGTAAAGCACCATGCCTACGCCCACACTGGCCAGCTCTTCTACGGTAAACAAGGGTGTCTGGCCGAATTCGGTGATGTTCGCCAGCACGGGCACGTTGAGAGCCTTCGTGAAGCGTTCGTAGGTGGCCAGGTCATAAGAGGCTTCGGCGAAGATGGCGTCGGCGCCCGCTTCGACACAAGCAACGGCGCGTTCCAGCGCGGCGTCAACGCCGTCGACGGCGATGGCGTCGGTGCGGGCGATAATAAAGAAATCGGTATCGGTGCGGGCATCGACTGCCGATTTGACGCGGTCAGCCATTTCCTGGGTGCCGACAATTTCTTTGCCGGGGCGGTGGCCACAACGTTTGGCGCCGACCTGGTCTTCGATGTGGCAGGCGGCCGCGCCAAACTTGATCAGGCTTTTGACGCTACGGGCAATATTGAAAGCAGACGGGCCAAAACCGGTATCGATATCGACGACCAGGGGGACATCGCAAACATCCGTGATGCGACGGATATCCGTCAGTACGTCGTCCAGGTTATTGATGCCCAGATCGGGCAAGCCCAGCGAGCCAGCGGCAACGCCGCCACCCGAAAGGTAGATGGCGCGATAGCCGGCGCGTTTGGCCAGTAAAGCGTGATTGGCGTTAATGGCGCCAATGATTTGTAGCGGCTGCTCTTCTTTCAGGGCCTGGCGAAACAGGGCGCCGGGGGAGGCGGGGCGGGTCATGAGGTTCTCCGGAAAAGGCTGCGTCAGCCTGAAAACAAATGGGGGCGCGCAAAGCGCTTGCTGGCAAAAGCAAGGCCCGAATTACCGGGCCTTGCTTGGACTGCATTACTTCAACAGGTCTTTTACCCCGTCGCGCTCTTCAAGAAGCTCGTTCAGGGTGAAGTCCATGCGTTCGCGCGAGAAGGCGTCGATTTCCAGGCCTTCGACACGGGTGTATTCGCCGTTGGCGGTTGTGACAGGCACGCCGTAGATGATTCCTTCGGGAATGCCGTAGGAGCCATCGGATGGAACACCCATCGTGACCCATTTGCCATTCGAGCCGAGGACCCAGTCGTGAATATGGTCGATAGCGGCATTGGCAGCCGATGCCGCTGACGATAAGCCGCGTGCTTCGATGATGGCGCCGCCGCGTTTGCCCACAGTGGGGATAAAGGTGTCGCGATTCCAGGCTTCATCGTTGATGAGGGCTGGCAGGCTTGCACCGCCGACCGTAGCGAAACGCGTGTCGGGATACATGGTGGGCGAGTGGTTGCCCCAGACGATCAGGTTTTCGATGTCGGCGACAGGCTTGCCCGATTTGGCAGCCAACTGTGACAGGGCGCGATTGTGATCCAGGCGCAGCATGGCGGTGAAATTCTTGGCGGGAAGGTCGGGCGCCGATTTCATGGCAATGTAGGCATTGGTATTGGCAGGGTTGCCGACGACCAGCACCTTGACATCGCGGCTGGCGACGTCATTAAGCGCTTTGCCCTGGGCCGTGAAAATTTGTGCGTTCACTTGCAGCAGGTCTTTGCGTTCCATGCCTGGGCCGCGTGGGCGGGCACCGACCAGCAATGCAACGTCGACATCCTTGAATGCTTCGCGCGCGTCGCCGTGCGCAGTCATGCCTTGCAGCAATGGGAAGGCGCAGTCATCGAGCTCCATCATGACGCCTTGCAGCGCCTTTTGAGCTTTTTCGTCGGGAATTTCCAGCAATTGGAGAATGACGGGCTGATCTTTGCCGAGCATCTCGCCCGAAGCGATACGGAAAAGCAGGGCGTAACCGATTTGACCGGCAGCGCCGGTAACGGCGACACGCATGGCGGGTTTGGACATGGACAATCTCCCGTGGGTATTATGAATAAGAGGGTACAGACAATTCGTAGTGTAAATCTTTTGGCTGCTGATACATGACGAATGTAGGCAAGGGCACACGGGAAACCGCATGACGAACGAGCGCGCAGCCGCAGCTTGGTAGATTATCCAAAATAATGCGCTTCGTCAAACGTCTTATATCTTATATAAGACAGAAGAGTGTTAGACAGAATCCGCCAAGCATGCGAAAATAGCGGGCGTTCCGGGAATGTTTTCCGAGAACGCTTTTCTAGGCGCCTGGCCGATACCATACTTAATACATGCCTCATGTCCACTAATCCCTTAACTGATCGAGTCGACACCGATCGCTCTGCCAGCAGCGCGGCGTTCAGCCCGTTGTACCAGCAGATCAAGGGTTTGTTGCTGCAAAGCCTGGATCGCGGCGAATGGAAACCGGGCGAAGCTATTCCAAGCGAATTCGAACTGGCCTCCCGTTTTCAGGTAAGCCAGGGTACCGTGCGCAAGGCGATCGATGAACTGGCTGCCGAAAACTTGTTGCTCCGCAGGCAGGGCAAGGGTACATTCGTGGCAACACATCACGAAGCCCGTGTGCGCTTTCGGTTTCTGCGGCTTACACCCGACGACGGCAAGCAGCCCGTTTCAGGCAGCCAAATACTGGAATGCCGGCGCGTGAAAGCGCCCGCCGATATCGCGGCCTTGCTTGAATTGCGTACTGCCGACATGGTGGTCAATCTGCGTCGATTGCTTTCATTTGACCAAATTCCCACCATACTGGACGACATCTGGTTGCCGGGGGCTGTGTTTCGCGGTCTTACCGCCGACTCGCTGGCGCGCTACCGCGGCCCTTTGTATGGCTTGTTCGAATCCGAATTTGGGGTCAGCATGGTTCGCGCCGAAGAAAAAATACGGGCCGTCTCGGCTTCCCAGGATCAGGCGGACACGCTCCAGGTAGCGTTGGCCAGCCCCTTGCTGCAGGTCGAGCGTGTGTCTTATACCTATGGGGACAGGCCCATGGAAGTTCGCAGGGGATTGTATGTAACTGAACGATTCCATTACAAGAACAGTTTGAATTGATTACGGTTTTTTGCCCATTTGATCCCAGTTGCTTAAATAGGCGAAAATACCAGTAGCGCTTTGCAATAAATTATTTGTTATAACTCGAGGCCGTCATGTCCGATTCAGCTTCAAAGCCACGTCCGCAGTTTCGCAATCTCAGCATTCTGCAGATCATGAGCTACCGCCTGCCCCTGGCAGGAAAAACGTCAATCTTGCACCGTATCAGCGGCGCGTTGTTGTTCGTCTGTTTACCGTTGGTCATTTTGCCTCTCTTCGCGCTCAGCGTGACGTCGCCAGAAAGCTATGCAAGCATCCAGTCCTGGGTTGCCAATCCGTTGTGCAAGCTGATTCTGCTGGTGCTTATCTGGGGCTACCTGCATCACTTCTGTGCGGGCATTCGTTATTTGTTCCTCGATCTGCATATGGGCAACGACAAGCACACCGCGCAAAAAACCGCCGGGGTCGTGTTGGGTGTCAGCCTGGCGCTGACAGTGGTGTTCGGTCTTAAATTGTTTGGGGTGTGGTAATGGCGACTCAAGAACGTCTTGGCACGAAACGCCTGGTAGTCGGTGCCCATTACGGCACCATGGATTTCATCGTTCAGCGTGTTACAGCCATCATCATGGCCGTCTACACGCTGGTGCTGTTTTTCGGAATTATCTTTACCTCCGAAATGAATTTCGAAAACTGGCGTCGCCTGTTTACCTTTACCTGTGCGGGCATCCCCGTGGGATCTTTGTTGGCTACGCTGGCATTCATCTCGCTGGCCTGGCATGCATGGATAGGTGTGCGCGACATCTGGATGGACTACGTCCGTTCCGCAGGTCTGCGTCTGTTCCTGCAAGTCCTGACCGCCTTGTGGCTGGTAGGCGCCGTTGTCTATTTTGCAAAAATTCTCTGGAGCTTATAAGCCGTGGCTGCTGTCAAAAATTCCTTACCACGCCGCCAGTTTGATGTGGTGGTCGTAGGTGCCGGCGGGGCCGGCATGCGTTGCTCGCTGCAACTGGCACAGGCCGGCTTGTCCGTCGCCGTTTTGTCCAAAGTTTTCCCGACGCGTTCGCACACGGTCGCGGCCCAGGGCGGTGTCAGCGCATCGCTAGGCAACATGAGCGAGGATCATTGGTACTGGCATATGTACGATACCGTCAAAGGTTCCGACTGGCTCGGTGACCAGGATGCTATCGAGTTCATGTGCCGCGAAGCGCCTAATGCCGTCTACGAACTCGAACACTACGGCATGCCATTCGACCGTAACGCCGATGGCACCATTTATCAGCGTCCCTTCGGTGGGCACACCGCCAATTTCGGTGAAAAACCTGTCCAGCGCGCCTGTGCCGCTGCCGACCGTACCGGCCACGCCATGTTGCACACGCTGTATCAGCGCAACGTAGCCGCCCGCACGCAGTTTTTTGTAGAGTGGATGGCGCTGGACCTCTTGCGCAACGACGCAGGCGACGTTCTGGGCGTTACCGCTCTGGAAATGGAAACCGGCGAAATCTACGTGCTTGAAGCCAAGCAAACTGTGCTGGCAACTGGCGGGGCAGGCCGTATTTGGGCTGCATCGACCAATGCCTTCATCAATACTGGCGACGGGCTGGGTATGGCCGCACGTGCAGGCTTGCCTTTGCAAGACATGGAGTTCTGGCAGTTCCACCCAACCGGCGTGGCCGGGGCTGGCGTACTGATTACCGAAGGCGTCCGCGGCGAAGGCGGGATCTTGCTGAATAAAGACGGCGAGCGCTTCATGGAGCGCTACGCTCCTACGCTTAAAGATTTGGCCCCACGCGACTTTGTTTCTCGCTCAATGGACCAGGAAATCAAGGAAGGCCGCGGTTGCGGCGATGGAAGCTACGTCGTGCTCAAGCTCGATCACCTTGGTGCGGATACCATCAAGAAACGTCTGCCTTCCATTCGTGAAATCGCAATCAAATTCGCCAACGTCGATCCTATCAAGGATCCCATCCCCGTTGTGCCGACGATTCACTATCAAATGGGCGGCATTCCTACCAACATCTATGGTCAGGTCGTTACCTTGCAGAATGGCGACACCAAGCCGGTCAACGGTTTGTACGCCATTGGCGAATGCGCCGCGACATCGGTGCACGGTGCCAACCGTCTCGGCACAAACTCGTTGCTGGATCTGATCGTGTTTGGCCGTTCGGCGGGCAACCACATTGTTGAGTCGCATCCTGAACGCGAGCATGCGCACCAAAATATTCCTGAGTCGGCTATCGATTTCTCGCTGGATCGCGTCAATAAGCTGGAAACCCGTACCAGCGGCGAAACAACACCCGATGTCGGCAATGCCATCCGCATGGCCATGCAACATCATTGCGGCGTGTTCCGTACGCTCGATCTCCTGAACAAGGGTGTGGACGCCATCGAAAGCTTGGCTCCTCAAGTCGAAAGCCTCTATTTCAAAGACAAGTCCAAGGTCTTTAACACGGCGCGTATCGAAGCGCTCGAAGTCACCAACATGATCGAAGTTGCGCGCGCCACGACCAAGTCGGCCGCCAATCGCACGGAAAGCCGCGGAGCGCACGCGCTCAACGACCATCCCGATCGTGACGACGAGAACTGGTTGCGCCATACTTTGTGGTTCTCCGAAGGCAGCCGTCTCGCATATAAGCCGGTGCAAATGAAACCGCTTACCGTAGACAGTATTCCGCCCAAAGCGCGGACCTTCTAAGCAGGATATCGAAATGAGTCAAAAACGTACCGTCAAGTTTGAAATCTACCGCTACGATCCCGATAAGGACGAGCGGCCCTATATGCAGAAGCTTGAAGTCGAACTAGAACCCACCGACAAGATGCTTCTCGATGCGATCATCCGCATCAAAAGCGATGTCGACGACAGCCTGGCTATTCGCCGGTCTTGCCGCGAAGGGGTATGCGGTTCTGATGCCATGAATATCAATGGCAAGAACGGCCTGGCCTGCACGACCAACTTGCTGGAACTGAAAGAGCCTATCGTGCTCAAACCATTGCCAGGTTTGCCGGTGGTGCGCGACTTGATCGTCGACATGACGCACTTCTTTAATCAGTACCATTCGATCAAGCCGTTCCTGATCAACGATCAGCCGCCGCCCGAAAAAGAGCGTTTGCAGACCCCCGAGGCGCGCGAAGAGCTCGATGGCTTGTACGAGTGCATCTTGTGCGCATGCTGTTCCACAGCTTGCCCGTCGTTCTGGTGGAATCCGGACAAGTTTGTGGGCCCCGCCGGACTGTTGCAGGCATACCGGTTCATCGTGGATACTCGCGACGAAGCGACTGGTGAACGTCTCGACAATCTGGAAGATCCTTACCGGCTGTTCCGTTGCCACACCATCATGAACTGCGCCGACGTCTGTCCCAAGGGCCTTAATCCTTCCGCCGCTATCGGCAAGATCAAGGAACTCCTGGTCCGTCGCACTATTTAGGGTTTGGGTTATTGATGAGAACGTTGTCAGAGCTGGAACGCGCTCGCCTCAGGTGGCGTGCGCGTAGGGGACTGCTGGAAAATGACCTGATCATCACTCGATTTTTAGATCAATACGAAGCCGAATTAACCGACGTAGACGTTTCCGCCTTGTCTTTGTTATTTGAGATGGACGATAACGATTTGCTTGATGTATTGCTGGCTCGCGAGGAGTTGGACGGTGTTTACAATACGCCCGATATTCGTCGATTGGTTGCGCAAATGCAGAAGCTCTAATTTTTAAGGAATAATTTGATGCAATTGTCAGATAAAAAAGCCACGCTATCGTTTTCCGATGGCAGTGCGCCAATTGAGTTTCCCGTATATCAGGGAACAGTCGGCCCCGAGGTAATCGATATCCGCAAGCTGTATGGTCAAACAGGCATGTTCACCTACGACCCAGGCTTTATGGCGACGGCGTCATGCGAATCTGCTATTACGTATATTGATGGCGACAAGGGCGAATTGCTGTATCGCGGCTATCCTATCGACCAGCTTGCGCAAAAATGCGACTTCATGGATATCAGCTACCTTATCCTGAACGGCGAACTGCCTAGCAGTACGCAAAAAACGGAATTCGATTCGCTCGTTACGCACCATTCCATGGTCAACGAACAATTGCATTTTTTCCTGCGCGGCTTCCGTCGCGATGCGCACCCAATGGCCGTCCTGACCGGGTTGGTCGGGGCGTTGTCGGCTTTCTATCACGACTCCACCGACATCACCAACCCGCATCATCGTCATGTGTCCGCAATCCGCTTGATCGCCAAAATGCCAACTTTGGTTGCCATGGCGTACAAGTACTCGCAAGGCCAGCCTTTCATTTATCCGCAGAATGATTTGTCTTACACGGGCAATTTCCTGCGCATGATGTTTGCCACGCCTTGCGAAGAATACAAGGTCAATGAGGTTGTTGAACGTGCCTTGGATCGCATCTTCATTCTGCACGCCGATCACGAGCAAAATGCATCGACATCCACCGTGCGCTTGTGCGGTTCGTCGGGCACCAATCCGTTCGCGGCGATTGCTGCCGGGGTAGGTTGCTTGTGGGGTCCGGCTCATGGCGGCGCCAACGAAGCATGCCTGCAAATGCTTGAAGACTTGCAAGCCAATGGTGGCATCGACAAGGTCGGCGAGTTCATGGAAAAGGTCAAGGACAAGAATTCAGGCGTTCGCCTGATGGGCTTTGGTCACCGCGTCTACAAGAACTACGATCCACGTGCCAAGCTGATGCAGGAAACGTGCAAGGAAGTATTGGCGGCGTTGGGTCTGGAAAACGATCCGCTGTTCAAGCTGGCCATGGAAGTCGAGCGCATTGCGCTTGAAGATCCATATTTCGTCGAGCGCAAACTTTACCCGAACGTTGATTTCTACTCGGGCATCGTGCAGCGCGCCATTGGTATTCCTACCGCATTGTTCACCGCCATTTTTGCATTGGCGCGTACAGTGGGCTGGATCGCCCAGTGGAACGAAATGCTGTCGGATCCCGATTACAAAATCGGCCGTCCACGCCAGTTGTACACCGGTTCGGAATCGCGCGACGTTCCCGCCAGCCGTTGATAGGTAGTTGAATAAGAAAGGGCCGCCGAGTATGTCTCGGCGGCTCTTTTTGCTTTTGGTTGAATAGTTGCTTATCAGCTATTCACGATTACAACTGAACCTGGCCAGCCTCTTGTTGCGCATCGACGACCGCCAAGGCCGTCATGTTAACGATACGGCGCACCGTGGAACTTGTCGTCAATACATGCACTGGACGCGCGGCGCCCAAAAGCACCGGGCCCATTGCCACGCCGTTGCTGCCTGTCATCTTGAGCATGTTGTAGGTAATGTTTCCGGTGTCCAGGTTTGGCGTGATCAACAAATTAGCCGGACCCTTAAGCGTTGAATCCGGGAAGGCCTTCAGACGGATTGTTTCCGACAACGCTGAGTCAGCATGCATTTCGCCGTCCACTTCCAGGTTGGGTGCACGTTCTGAAATAAGGCGGCGCGCTTCGGCCATCTTGCGTGAAGATGCTGTCGACCGGCTGCCGAAGTTGGAATGAGACAGTAAGGCAACTTTTGGCACTACGCCGAAACGAAGGATTTCGTCAGCAGCTTGGATCGTCATGTCTGCGATTTGCTCTGCAGTTGGATCTTCGTTTACGTGCGTATCGCAAATAAACAAGGTCTGCGTAGGCAGCATTAACACGTTCATCGCAGCGAAGGTTTTTGCGCCTGGTTTCAGGCCAATTACCTGCTCGACATACTTAAGCTGGTTGTCGAAGCGGCTGGCTACCCCGCAGATCATGGCATCGGCATCGCCGCGTTGAAGCAGCATGACTGCGATTAACGAATTGTGCTTGCGCACCATCGCCTTGGCGATATCAGGGGTGACGCCATCGCGGCCCTTGAGCTTGTAGTAGGCCGTCCAGGTTTCGTTGAAACGATCGTCATCTTCGGGGTTGACGATTTCAATGTCCTTGCCGACCACCAGGCGCAGTCCGAACTTCTTGATGCGCATTTCGATCACGGAAGGCCGGCCCACCAGAATGGGATGCGCAAATTTTTCGTCAACCACTGTTTGTGCCGCACGCAGTACGCGCTCGTCTTCGCCGTCTGCATAGATAACGCGTTTGGGCGCGCTTTTGGCTTGCATGAATAGCGGGCGCATCAATTGGCCGGTGTGATACACCAGACTCATGAGTTTTTGCCGGTAGGCTTCCATGTCTTCGATAGGGCGCCTGGCTACGCCGGAGGCCATGGCCGCTTCGGCAATCGCGGGCGCTATTTTGACGATGAGGCGTGGGTCGAAAGGTTTGGGGATGATGTAATCGGGACCAAACTCCAGCTCTTGCCCTGCATAGGCGGTGGCCACCTCATCGTTTTGCTCGGCTTCCGCCAGCTCGGCAATGGCCTTTACGCATGCCAGTTTCATTTCCTCGTTGATGACGGTCGCGCCGACATCCATGGCGCCTCGGAATATGAAGGGGAAGCACAATACGTTGTTGACTTGGTTCGGGTAGTCGGAGCGGCCGGTGGCGATGATGCAGTCTGGCCGTGCCGCCTTGGCGATCTCGGGCCGGATTTCGGGCTCGGGGTTGGCCAGGGCAAGAATAAGCGGGCTGCGGGCCATGGTCTTGACCATGTCGGCGGTCAGCACTCCGGGTGCCGAACAACCCAGGAAGACGTCCGCGTCAACGCAAGCGTCGGCCAGCGTGCGCGCGTCCGTATTCTGGGCGTAGCCCGCCTTGTTGGGCTCCATGTTTTCTTCGCGGCCCTTCCAGATTACACCGCGCGAGTCCACGACATAAATATTTGATTTCTGCACGCCCAGATTGACCAGCAGGTTCAAGCAGGCAATTGCCGCCGCGCCTGCGCCTGAGCACACCAGTTTCACATCTTCGATTTTCTTGCCAACGACCTTCAAGCCGTTGATGATGGCGGCTGAAGAAATAATGGCCGTGCCGTGCTGGTCATCGTGGAATACCGGGATTTTCATGCGTTCGCGCAGCTTCTTCTCGATATAGAAGCATTCAGGCGCTTTGATGTCCTCAAGGTTGACGCCGCCCAGCGTCGGTTCGAGAGCCGCAATGATATCAACCAGCTTGTCGGGATCGTTCTCGTTGAGTTCGATATCGAAAACGTCGATCCCGGCAAACTTCTTGAATAGGCAACCTTTGCCTTCCATGACCGGTTTGGCAGCGAGCGGGCCTATATTGCCCAGGCCCAGAACCGCCGTGCCATTGGTGATCACGCCCACCAGGTTTGAGCGGGACGTATATTTGGCGGCGGCATCTTCGCCTTCGGCATGAATGCTCATGCATGCAAAGGCGACGCCTGGCGAGTAGGCCAGCGATAAATCATCCTGGTTGGCCAGCGGCTTGGTCGGCATGACCGATATTTTCCCTGGATTCGGGTAGGCGTGATAATCAAGGGCCAGCTTTGCGAGGTCGGCGTTAGTGTCCATTTAGGTAACTCCTGAATAGAATAGAAAAAAATAATATGGTTTGGAATATTCTGGTTCTGGCGGCACTTGTTCTTTTTTGACGTGCGGGTTTACGGCAAGGCCGTTACGCTACCATAAGCTGCAAGTGTAGTGCGGTTGAAAATTGCCTGATGAGTCAATTTCAGCATAAGACAACAATAAATTGCTTTCCCGTCCGCGAATAAACACGAGGTGTTTGTTAATGCCAACGCTTTACCGCCTTTTGCCGAACATTTCGGGGTTTCGTTTTGCCCCCCAATGCTTCATAGGTATACTAGTGCGAATACGGCTTACTAAGGCGTCGTACGTTGCCTTCTGCCCCGCTATCCGCTAACCGGTCTGGCCGTGTCGCGGAAGGTTGTTCCCTGCATCATAACGAGTGAGACACTCGGATAGGTGAAGCGCATATATGTCATCGGAAATAGAACTTTTATCCAATTCTTACCTATTTGGTAGTAACGCCCCATATGTCGAGGATCTGTATGAATCCTACCTCGACAACCCCGGCTCTGTGCCGGATGAGTGGCGTAATTATTTTGACCAGTTGCAGCATCAGCCTGCAACTGATGGTCGCGAGATTACGCGCGACCAGGCCCATGCGCCCATAGTCGAGTCATTTGCACAGCGAGCCAAGGCCAATGCCTTTGTTGCGCGTGCCCAAGAGCCCGACCTTACCGTCGCTGGCAAGCAGGTCTATGTTCAGTCCATCATTGCCGCCTATCGGTCATTGGGCTCCCGTTTTGCTGAACTCGACCCGCTAAAGCGCCAGGATCGTCCGGTAATCCCCGAGCTCGACCCAAGTTTTTACGGCCTGACCGAAGCGGATCTTGATCAGGTCTATTCAGCCACGAATACCTATTTCACCAAAGCCGACACCATGACCATGCGCGACATGCTCAAGGCTTTGCGCGATACGTATTGCCGCAGTGTCGGCGCTGAATTCATGCATATTTCCGACCCTGCCGCCAAGCGCTGGATCCAGGAGCGCCTGGAATCTACATTGGGCGTTCCGTCGTTTTCTGTCGAGCGCAAGCGTCACATTCTGCAGCAGATCACCGAGGCAGAAGGCCTCGAGCGCTTCCTGCATACCAAGTACGTGGGGCAAAAGCGCTTCTCGCTGGAAGGCGGTGAAAGCTTTATTGCCTCCATGGACGAAGTGGTAGGCCATGCGGGTGAAAACGGTGTACAGGAACTCGTCGTGGGCATGGCTCACCGCGGGCGCCTGAACATGCTCGTCAACATCATGGGCAAAATGCCCGGCGACTTGTTCGCTGAGTTCGAAGGCAAGCACGCTGAAGGCCTGACCGATGGCGACGTGAAATACCATAATGGTTTTTCCAGCGACCTTTCCACGCGTGGCGGTCCTCTTCATTTATCGTTGGCGTTTAACCCGTCGCACCTCGAAATCGTCAACCCCGTAGTCGAAGGCAGCGTACGCGCCCGCCAAGATCGCCGCGGCGACGAAGTCGGTGCCCAGGTCCTGCCGGTTCTGGTTCATGGCGATGCCGCCTTCGCAGGGCAGGGCGTGGTCATGGAAACCCTTAACCTTGCGCAAACGCGCGGTTACGGTACCGGCGGCACGCTGCACATTGTCATCAATAACCAAATCGGCTTTACGACTTCAGACCCCCGCGATACGCGTTCCACGCTGTATTGCACTGACGTCGTAAAAATGATTCAGGCGCCTGTGTTCCACGTTAACGGCGACGATCCTGAAGCTGTGGTTTACGTCACGCAACTGGCTCTCGACTATCGTCTGCAGTTCCATCACGACGTCGTGGTCGACATCGTGTGTTTCCGCAAGCTGGGTCACAACGAACAAGACACACCGTCCCTTACCCAGCCGTTGATGTACAAAAGCATCGGCAAGCACCCAGGTACACGCAAAGTCTACGCAGACAAGCTGGTGGCTCAAGGTATTTTGACCGTTGAAGAAACAGACCAAATGGTTAAAGACTACCGTCAACTCATGGAAGACGGCCAGCGCACCATTGAGCCTGTATTGACGGACTACAAAAACAAGTACTCTACCGATTGGTCCCCCTTCCTGGGCGCCAAGTGGACTGATCAGGCCGATACCGGTGTGCCGCTTGCCGAGCTGACCCGCATCGGCGAAAAGCTCACCGCTGTGCCTGAAAACTTTACGGTGCATTCGTTGGTCAATAAACTGCTCAACGATCGCCGCAACATGGCTCGTGGCGAGCAGAACGTAGACTGGGGCATGGGCGAGCACTTGGCGTTTGCCACGTTGGTTGCCAGCGGTTATGCCATACGGATTACCGGCCAGGACTCCGGCCGCGGCACCTTCACCCATCGCCACGCTGTCTTGCACGACCAGAAGCGTGAGCGCTGGAACGACGGCACATATATTCCGCTGCAAAACGTATCCGATGGCCAGGCTCCCTTTACGGTTATCGATTCGGTCTTGTCGGAAGAGGCTGTCCTGGCTTTCGAGTACGGCTATGCAACCGCTGAGCCCAATACGCTTACCATTTGGGAAGCGCAGTTCGGCGATTTCGTCAACGGCGCGCAGGTCGTGATCGACCAGTTCATTACTTCCGGTGAAGCCAAGTGGGGGCGCCAATGCGGCCTTACGTTGATGCTGCCACATGGTTACGAAGGTCAGGGCCCCGAGCACTCATCGGCCCGTATCGAGCGTTTCCTGCAATTGTGTGCCGACAACAATATCCAGGTTGTACAGCCCACCAATGGCGCGCAAATTTTCCACGTCTTGCGTCGCCAGATGATCCGGCCGTTCCGCAAGCCGCTGATCATACTTACGCCCAAGTCGCTGTTGCGCAACAAAGAGGCAACCTCACCGCTTGCCGACCTCGCCAATAGCCAGTTCCTGCCTGTCATCGGCGAACAAGATGCCAGTATCGATCCGGCTGCCGTTTCCCGCGTGCTGGTTTGTTCGGGCAAGGTTTACTACGATATCGTGCATGCACGCAAAGAAGCTGGCCGCAACGATGTGGCGATACTGCGTGTCGAACAGTTGTATCCGTTTGCGCACAAGTCCTTCCAGGCCGAGTTGCACAAATATCCCAATGCCAAGGAAATCGTCTGGGTGCAAGATGAACCCCAGAATCAGGGCCCCTGGTTTTATATTCAGCATCATCTGTACGAAAATATGGCCGACGGCCAAAAGCTGGGCTATGCAGGGCGCGCTGCTTCGGCGTCTCCTGCAGTGGGCTACCTGGCTAAACACCAAGAGCAACAACGGAACTTGCTCGAGCAAGCTCTGGCGCCCAAGTTCAAAAGCTTTATGCTGACCAAATAATTTTTCAAAACGGAATACATACCATGGCTATTACTGATGTTCTCGTTCCCCAGCTTTCCGAATCGGTTTCCGAGGCAACGTTGCTCACCTGGAAAAAACAACCCGGGGAAGCTGTCGAGGCCGACGAGATTCTGATAGAAGTCGAAACGGATAAAGTGGTTCTGGAAGTCCCCGCACCAGCGTCGGGCGTACTCAAGGAAATCGTCAAGGGTGATGGCAGCACCGTGGCTTCTGGCGAAGTGATGGCGCGCATCGACACCGAAGGCAAAGCAGCTGCTGCAGCGCCAGCCGCCGAACCAGCTCCTGCAGCAGCGGCAGCTTCGTCGGCGGCGGCAGCGCCAGCGGCTGCGGCTTCCGCCGTGGCATCGCCTGCTGCCAGCAAGATCCTGGCGGAAAAGGGCGTTGACGCCGCATCGGTCGAAGGCTCCGGCCGCGGCGGCCGCATTACCAAGGGCGACGCCCTTGCCGCCGACAATGCACCAGCCAAGAAAGCGGCTGCACCCGCAGCGCCCGCTACTCTTTCGCTCGATGGCCGTCCTGAACAGCGCGTTCCCATGAGCCGTTTGCGTGCTCGCGTCGCCGAGCGTCTTTTGCAGTCGCAAGCTGACAATGCCATTCTTACGACTTTCAACGAAGTCAACATGCAGGGCATTCTTGATCTGCGTAAAAAGTACAAAGATCAGTTCGAGAAAGAGCACGGCGTCAAGCTGGGCTTTACATCGTTCTTCGTCAAGGCCGCAGTTGCAGCCCTGAAGAAGTATCCCGTTGTCAACGCGTCGGTCGACGGTAAAGACATTATTTATCACGGCTACTTCGATATCGGTATCGCAGTGGGCAGCCCGCGCGGCCTGGTTGTGCCTATTTTGCGCAATGCGGACCAAATGTCGATTGCCGATATCGAAAAGCAAATTGCCGATTTTGGTAACCGTGCACGCGACGGCAAGCTGACCCTGGAAGAACTCACCGGTGGTACGTTCTCGATTTCCAATGGCGGCGTATTCGGTTCCATGCTGTCGACACCCATCATCAACCCTCCGCAGTCGGCCATTCTGGGCATCCATGCCACGAAAGACCGTGCAGTCGTCGAGAACGGCCAGATCGTGATTCGCCCCATGAATTACCTGGCCATGTCTTACGACCATCGCATCATCGACGGGCGTGAAGCAGTGCTGGCGCTGGTGGCTATCAAGGAAGCGCTGGAAGATCCACAGCGTCTGTTGCTGGACGTCTAAGCATGCAGCTGACGGCGTAAATACCCGGCGGGCGCACCTTTAACCAGGCGCGCCTCTGCCGGGTTTTTACTTCGTAGCAACGCTGCTGGTTTCCCAAGGTTCGCGAACCCTTTGCGGGGTTTGCCTCAACACTATCTATCGAGAAAAATATGGCTAAACAATTTGACGTAGTCGTCATTGGCGCGGGCCCTGGCGGGTACATTGCCGCTATTCGCGCGGCGCAGCTGGGTCTGAACGTGGCATGTATCGATGCCTGGAGCACTGCCGACGGCAAGCCGGCGCCAGGCGGCACCTGCACCAACGTAGGTTGCATCCCTTCCAAAGCACTGTTGCAGTCTTCCGAGCATTTCGAGCAGGCCAATCATCATTTTGCAGAGCACGGCATTGAAATCAAGGGTATCGAACTCAAGCTCGACACCTTGGTTGGCCGCAAGGATACGGTAGTAAAACAAAATAACGATGGCATTTTGTACTTGTTCAAGAAGAACAAGGTTACCTATTTCCACGGTACCGGTTCGTTCGCCGCGTACGTCGATGGCGGCTGGTCCATCAAGGTTTCCGGTAAAGCCGAGGAAGACCTGGTCGCCAAGCACGTCATCATCGCCACTGGTTCGTCGCCACGCGCTTTGCCCGGCTTGCCATTCGATGAAACTCAGGTCTTGTCCAATGACGGCGCCTTGCGTATCCCTGCTGTGCCCAAGAAGCTGGGCGTCATCGGGGCTGGCGTGATTGGCCTGGAACTGGGTAGCGTCTGGCGCCGCCTGGGTGCCGAGGTAACCATACTTGAAGCCATGCCTGATTTTCTTGCTGTGGCTGACCAGCAGGTTGCCAAGGAAGCACAAAAGGCGTTTGCCAAACAAGGCCTGGCTATCCATACCGGCGTCAAAATCGGTGAAGTCAAGGCAACAGCCAAGTCCGTTAGCGTGCCTTATACCGACGCATCCGGTGCCGAACAAAAGCTGTCTGTAGATAAGCTTATCGTATCCATCGGGCGCGTTCCCAACGTGGCCGGCCTGGGCGTAGAAACAGTTGGCTTAAAGCTCGACGAGCGCGGCTTTGTTGTCGTGGACGACGATTGCAAGACCAACTTGCCTAATGTATGGGCAGTCGGCGATGTCGTGCGCGGTCCGATGCTGGCGCACAAGGCTGAAGAAGAGGGTGTTGCCGTAGCTGAGCGTATCTCGGGACAGCACGGTCACGTCAATTTCGGCACAATTCCTTCGGTCATTTATACCTCGCCTGAAATTGCCTGGGTGGGCAAGAACGAGCAGCAACTCAAGACCGAAGGCCGTGAGTACAAGGCCGGCAGCTTCCCGTTCATGGCAAACGGCCGTGCACGCGCACTTGGCGATACGACTGGCTTCGTGAAGATTCTTGCTGATGCCAAGACGGATGAAGTCTTGGGCGTGCACATTATCGGTCCTCAGGCTTCCGAACTGATCTCCGAAGCGGTCACCATCATGGAGTTCCGCGGGGCGGCCGAAGACATCGCTCGTATCTGCCACGCGCACCCCACGCTGTCCGAAGCAATGAAAGAGGCGGCCCTGGCGGTCGACAAGCGTACGCTTAACTTTTAATTGTTGATGTCGCACATAGCGTGACCTGATGAAGGGCGGGTATTATTGACTCGCCCTTCATCGTTATACGAGCCTGTTTTTATGAATGTTCTTGAGTATTACCACCACACGCTAAAAGAGCGTGCCTATCGCAGCGATGAAGCACAACTGACCGCCATTGAGCGCCTGCAAAGGTATTTTGATGATTGGGTCAATTTCAAGAACGCCCGCTCGTCGTCTTTGAAGAAGATTTTCCGGCGCCCTGATGTACCTCGCGGTGTTTACCTGTGGGGTGGCGTAGGGCGCGGGAAAAGCTTTTTAATGGATGCGTTCTTTCTCACGGTGCCAGTCAAGCGCAAGACGCGCCTGCATTTTCACGAGTTCATGCGGGGTGTGCACCACGAGCTCGGCGAAGTGCGCGGCCAGCAAGACCCGCTGGACGAGGTCGCGCGGCGTATTGCCAAGCGCTATCGCTTGATCTGCTTTGACGAGTTCCACGTGTCTGATGTGGCCGACGCGATGATACTGTACCGGCTTTTGCTCAAACTTTTCGAGTACGGTACATCGTTTGTCATGACCTCCAATTACGAGCCTTCCACGCTGTATCCCGATGGCTTGCACCGCGACCGCATACTTCCCGCCATCAAGCTTATCCAGGAACGAATGGATATCCTGAACGTGGATGTTGGCGTGGATTACCGCCGCCGCGCGCTGGAGCAGGTGCGCATGTACCTGACGCCCATAAGCGCCAATACCAATAAAGAACTGCAAGCTGACTTCGATCGCTTGCTGGATACGGCGCCGCTCAAGCCCGTGCTGACGGTAGAGCATCGCGAACTCAAGGCGGTGGCGCTGGGCGGCAGCATAGTCTGGTTCGACTTCGCCACGTTGTGCGGCGGACCACGTTCTCAGAACGACTATCTGGACCTGGCCAGCCGTTTCCATACGGTGATTCTGTCCGACGTGCCGCGTATGGGCCCGCGCAATGCGTCCGAAGCGCGCCGCTTTACCTGGCTTATTGATGTGTTCTACGATCACAAGATCAAGCTTATTATTTCCGCCGAGTGCGAGGCCGATCAACTTTATACCGAAGGCCCCATGGCTAACGAGTTTCACCGCACAGTTTCGCGCATCATGGAGATGCAGTCGCGCGAGTACCTGGAATCGGAACGGCGCGAGGCGGTTACCCTATAAAGGCTGTCGACCTGCAAAGCAAGCGCCTTCCTTGCAACCTATTTTCTTCAAGCGATATATGAATACCCGCGTATTAACTGGCATTACGACATCCGGAACTCCTCATTTAGGCAATTATGCCGGCGCTATCAGGCCGTCGATACAGGCTAGTAATTTGCCGGGTGTCGATGCGTTCTATTTCATGGCCGATTATCATGCGCTGATCAAGTGCGGTGATCCACAGCGTATTGCGCGTTCACGTCTTGAAATTGCCGCTACCTGGATCGCCGCAGGGCTTGATCCTGAAAAGGTGACTTTTTATCGCCAGTCCGACATTCCCGAGATACCGGAGCTGTGCTGGATGCTGACTTGCGTAACGGCCAAGGGCCTGATGAATCGGGCCCATGCGTATAAAGCATCGGTGGATCAGAATCTTGCCAAGCAGGTAGAGCCTGATGACGGCGTCAATATGGGCCTGTTCTCGTACCCGATATTGATGGCGGCTGACATCCTGATGTTCAACGCCAATAAGGTGCCGGTTGGGCGGGATCAAATTCAGCACATCGAGATGACGCGTGATATCGCCCAGCGGTTCAATCATTTGTATGGGCAAGGCAGCGAGTTCTTTGTCATGCCCGAAGTGCAGATCGATGACGACGTCGCCACATTGCCCGGCCTGGATGGACGGAAAATGTCAAAAAGCTATGACAATACGATTCCCTTGTTCGAGGGTGGCGCCAAAGCGCTGCGCCCCGCGATCATGCGTATCGTCACCGATTCGCTCGAGCCTGGTCAGCCCAAGGATGCCGAAGGGTCGCATTTGTTCAGCCTGTACCGGGCTTTCGCTACGCCGGCTGAGTCGCTCGACTTCCGCCAACAGCTTGAGTCCGGGTTGGGTTGGGGAGACGCCAAAAACCTATTGGCTGCCCGTATCGAGCAAGAGCTTGCGCCCATGCGCGAACGGTACGCCGACCTGATGGACAGGCCTGACCGTATCGAGGATATTTTACAGGCTGGCGCCGCCAAGGCGCGCAGCCTGTCGCAACCCTTCATGGCTCGTTTGCGCGATGCCGTTGGCTTGCGGGCGGCTCCTGCCGTGGTCGCAGGCAAGCGTGCTGGCGCCGCTGATAAAAAGCAGGCAGGTAAGCACGCGCGTTTTGTCAGTTTTCGCGACGAAGCCGGCAAGTTCCGTTTCCGCTTGCTGGGCGCCGATGGCCTGGAATTGCTTCTTTCCGAACCGTTTGACAACCCCAAGGCGATAGGCGCACTGACGCAGGCGATGCAGAATGCGCCGTTATCATCGTTGGCCACTGAAGACAACGGAATAGTGCAGGTCAACATAGACGGGACGCTTGTTGCCAGCTTTCCCGCTGCCAAGCTCGAGTCCGTGGCATTGGCTATCGATGGTTTAAGCCAGGGCTAGGGCATTTTTGCTCGAGGTGTTAACAGGGTTCGCGGTGGTGCATGGGGGCCACAAGGTCGCGCTATTGCGTGGACGCGGTGAGGGCGGTTTTTCGTTCTTGAGAAAGGCGGTTGTGTCAGGGG
>NZ_JBEBUX010000026.1:0-36263 GCF_040393045.1 Pollutimonas bauzanensis
CCGCTGACCTCTTGCATGCCATGCAAGCGCTCTCCCAGCTGAGCTATACCCCCGTGTTGGCTTGTCCAACGAAGAAGCGAGATTATGCACCATATTTTTAAAGTGCGCAAGTTGGGCCGGGATTTACTGCAAAAACGTTCATCCTCGCGCGCACGGTGTTCTTGGGGGGAATGGTAATTCGACTGCCTTGCAGCCGACATTCGACGCGCCTGGCATTTTGCCTGATTTGAATCAAAGCACGCCATTACGCAATAATTCAATATTACGATTGTGATCATTGCGTGCACATTCCTAGGCCGCGATCGTGGCCCCCCAATTTCCTTTGACCCCACTCTTCATGTCCGATGCCCCGCAACAACATATAGCTAGTTTACCGACCAAGCATGTCATTTCAAGGCTAAGTACCGCCCGAAAAATCATGGGGGCATTCTTGTGTTTGCTGCTATTGGCTGGCGCCAATATCTTTCTGTTGCAAAGCTTGCTGCGTGACTTTCATGCAATGGCAGCTACAGTCAACGTGGCAGGCAAGTTGCGCATCCTTAGCCAGAAAATTGCTGTCGAAACGATGTCGTTGTCTGTAGAGCAAGGGTCCGGTGTCGCCGAAATCGAGCGCAGCATGCGCACATTCGATGTGGTGTTGCAGGCCTTAATCCATGGAGGAACGGTTTTTGGGATTGATATTCAAAAATTGCGCCCGCCTCATGACGAACTCTTGAAAACACTCGAGCTTAATTGGGGCGGTTACCGTCAGGGCGTCCAGAAGGCGCTTGCCATATTGGCGCTGCCTGCCTCCGGTACGGCAGAGAAAACCGCTACGCATCAATGGGTAGGCGGCGACGCGGCCCGCATGCTCGGGCACACAGAAGCGCTTATCGATTCCATCGTCGACGAGCATCAGGCGGCGCAGCGTCAAGTCATGACGGCACTGTATGCCTTGCTGTTCGTCGATGCGTTGATATTATTGCTTGGCTTTGTGGCTCGGCAGGCTTTCAACGGGTGGACCCAGCGCCTGGCGAATCTTATTGTCCGTATCAAGCGCGACAAGCAAAACTTGAAGCAAGCCAAAGCCGACTTCCGTATGGCTTCGTTGGTTTATCAAAACAGCAGCGAAGCCATGGTGGTGACTGACCCCGAAGGCGTCATTGTTAATGTCAATCCGGCCTTTTCAGCCATCACTGGGTATTCTGCCAATGAAGCGCTAGGCGCCAAACTTAGCATCCTGCATTCCGGCCGCCACGATGCCGCGTTTTATCAAGCAATGTGGCAGTCGCTGCTGGCTACCGGAAAATGGGAGGGCGAGATCTGGAACCGAAGCAAGGACGGCCGCGAATATGTTGAACGAATCGTCATCAATACGTCGTATAACGATGACGGGTCGGTGCAATGTCGCATCGGGCTGTTTTCCGACGTTACCCAGAAAATACAGTCGGAAGCATTGATCTGGCGCCAGGCGCATTACGATCATCTGACGGGGGTGCCTAATCGCAAGCTGTTTCAAGACCGCCTGGACGGCGCGATTGCCCGTTCCAGTCTGTCTCGTGGCCGGATGGCGCTGGTGCTCCTGGACTTGGACTTCTTCAAGGAGGTCAACGATACGATGGGCCATGGAATGGGCGACGAGCTCCTCAAAGAAGTGGCTGCGCGGCTAGGCAAATGCGTGCGTGCCACGGATACGGTAGCGCGTCTGGGCGGTGACGAGTTCACCCTTATCCTCGAAGAGGTTGAAGATACCGAAGTGGTCGAACGCCTATGCCGGGATATTTTGCAGGCGCTGGCGCAGCCGTATCAGCTGGCCGAAGACGTGGCGTCGATATCGACGAGTATGGGCGTTAGCTTCTATCCCGACGATGGTCGCACCGCGCAGGAATTGCTCACGAATGTGGACCTGGCCATGTACGCAGCCAAAGAGAGGGGGCGCAACCAGTTCTGTTGCTTTACGCCGCAGATGCGGCAAACAGCCGACAAACGGCGCCGGTTGCTGCGCGACTTGGTGAATGCGTTGCGTGAGGGCCAGTTCGTATTGCACTACCAGCCTATTGTCGAGCTAAGTACGGGGTACATTCGCAAGGCAGAGGCGCTTATCCGATGGAATCATCCCGAGCTTGGCTTGGTGGGTCCTGTCGATTTCATTCCTTTTGCCGAGGATGCGGGCATTATCGTTAAAATAGGCGACTGGGCATTTCGCGAGGCAGCACGGCAAGCGGCATTGTGGCGCAAGTCATACTGCAACGATTTCCAGATCAGTGTAAATGTTTCGCCCGCGCAGTTCATGGCTGGCGGCCTGAGTGACACAGAATGGCTGGGGCATCTTAAGGCGCTGGATTTAACCGGCGACAGTATTGTGGTGGAGATCACCGAAGGTCTGCTCATGGATGCGACTGCTCAAGTCAGCCGCAATCTGCTTGCTTTCCGGGATGCCGGCATACAAGTTGCGCTGGATGATTTCGGCACGGGGTATTCGTCGCTGTCATATTTGAAGAAATTCAATATTGACTACATCAAGATCGACCGGTCCTTCGTCTGCAACCTGGCTCCCGGCACAGGTGACATCGCCTTATGCGAAGCAATCATTGTGATGGCCCATAGGCTGGGCCTGAAGGTAATTGCAGAAGGCGTGGAAACCGTCGAGCAGCGTAATTTATTGATGCAGGCGGGTTGCGATTATGGCCAGGGCCATTTGTTCTCGGCGCCAGTTGACGCCGAGAGTTTTTCCACGTTCCTTGTCACTTCCGCTTGAGCCCGGCTACGGCGCGTCGTTGAAGGCTTGCTCTTGCCCTTTCGGGCGCCGGGTGCGCAGCATCAGGCCTAATAGCAGAATCAGGCCAATCCAGGCCAGGACGGGGGCGTTGCCCCAGCGTACATAAGGTGTCAGGCCAGCCATGCCTTGTACTTCAACGTCCAGCACCCCTTTGCTCATGGGGGCCAAGGCGGCGCGCACTGCGCCGTTCGGGTCGATGGCCGCGGTCATCCCCGTGTTGGTAGCACGCAGCATGGGGCGGGCCGTTTCCAGGGCGCGCATGCGTGAAATCTGAAGATGCTGCCGCAAAGCCCACGAATTGCCGAACCAGCCCAGATTACTGATGTTGATCAGAATGTTGGCGCCCGGGCCGGCGAGTTCGCTGTCGCGTACCGATTGGATGATTTCTTCACCGAAGACGTCTTCGTAGCAAATGTCAGGCGAGATCATTTGCCCATGGATAGGGAATAGTGGTTGTCTTATCGGGCCGCGATTGAAGTCCCCCAGGGGGATTTGCATGGCGGCGACAAACCAGCGGAATCCGGGCGGAATGAATTCGCCGAAGGGGACGAGGTGCTGCTTGTCGTAACGCATGTCGGGATTGCCGGCAAGCAAAGCCGCCAGCGGTGTCTGCGCGTTGAAGCTGATGGCGCTATTGGTGTAGCGATGTTGACCCTGGTGTCGGTCGTGTAGCGGTGCGCCCATCAGTATCTGGGCATTGCGTTCTTTGGCGATATCCAGCCATTGCTGCCACACTTGCGGGGCCACCCTGTTCTGGAATAGCGGTACGACGGTTTCGGGCAACACGATTAATTGCGGTGCGCCATCGGCTGACTTGGGTTCCAGTGCCGCCAACTGCATATAGGAAGCAAGCCCTTCTTCCAGAAGCTGCGGATCGAATTTTTCGGATTGAGGCACATTGCCCTGCACCAGGCGAACGATCATGGGCTCGCCCTGCGGCCTGGACCAGACAATGTGGCTTAGCCCGATGCCGAGCAGGCCGATGATGATTGCGCAGCCCACCCCCACGGCGGCCCTGGCGTCGTTTTTGGTGTCTTTGGCGCAGCCCAGCAGAGCAATGGCCGCCGCTGCAAAAGTGGCGAACCAGGCAAGGCCATAGACACCTACCAGGGGCGCCCAGCTGGCGAGTACGCCTTCAACATGGGCATAGCCGACATTCAGCCAGGGAAAGCCGGTAAACAGCGTGCCGCGCAGCCATTCGGCGAGTGTCCAGCTTGACGCCCAAACCGCTGCAATAAGCAAGTGCCATCCGTAGTTGGAATGCGTGCGCAAATGGCGCGCCGACAGCCAGCGGGACAGCGTTGCGGCTGCCACGATAAACAAGGCTTCGACAGCTGCCAACAACAGCACGGCGGCGCCGGCCAGCGGCGCTGCCATGCCGCCATATTCGTGCATGCTGATAAACAGCCAGTAAAAGCCAAGGGCAAAATTGGCGATGCCAAACAAAAAGGCATTCAGCGCGGCCTGCCGTACCGTGGCGGCCTGGAAAACATAGAACGCCAGAAAGGCCAGGCTGAATATCTGTATGAAAGGCAGGGACCAGGCCGGCAGTGGGCCGGGTGCGAATGACAGCGCATGGATCGCGCCAAGCAGCAGTGATCCGGCGGCTTGCCGATTGAAATGGAAGGAGGGGCTCAAGGGATTGTTACTCGTTGGCGTTGGGGCGAGCGACTGGATCGGGGTTATCCATCTGGATATGAAGCCAGAGCGCCCGCTTGGCGTCTGCGCCAACGACGGTGATGTTCAGGCCTTGATGGCTAATGCTGTCGCCCCGGCGGGGTATGCGCCCCAATTCCGCGGCCAACCAGCCACCCAGTGTGTCGTAGTCGTCGTGCGGCAGGTCGGTGTTGAAACTGCGGTTAAAGATGGGGATTTCGGTAATCCCCATCGCGCGCCAACTGTTGGTGCCGGTCTGGAATATGGTTTTCTCAGCGTCTTCGTCGTATTCGTCTTCGATTTCGCCAACGATTTGTTCCAGTACGTCTTCCATGGTGACCAGGCCTGACGTGCCGCCGTGTTCGTCCACCACAATGGCCAGGTGGTTGCGGCTGCTGCGAAAGTCGTGCAGCAGCACGTTAAGGCGCTTGGTTTCAGGAATGAAGACGGCGGGGCGCACCAGGGGGCGCAGGTCAATGGCGGGGTTGGTGATGGACAGCAATAAGTCTTTCGCCAGCAATATGCCTACGATATTGTCACGGTCATCTTCATACACCGGAAAGCGGGAATGTCCGGTTTCGATGATGTCGGGCAATACTTCGGCCAGCGGCTTGCTGACATCGAGCATATCCATTTTCGAACGCGGCACCATGATGTCGGCGACCGTCTGGTTGGCGACCTCGAGAGCGCCGGAGATCATGGCGTAGGAATCGCCGTCGAGCACTTGCCGGTCATGGGCCGCTTCAAGCACGGCTTTGATGCCGTCGCGGTCTTCGGGCTCGGAAGGCCTCATGAAAGCGGTAAGGCGTTCAAACAAGGATTTGGATGTGGTTTTCGCCGGGCGGGGCTCGGCATCGGGTGAGCTAGGTTCTGACATTGTCCAAGGGACTGGTTATACGGAGTTTTAGCATAACCGAAATTGTAGATCGAGGTTCAGGGCCTTATGACTGATAAGGATCAGAAATCCCCATTTTCTTCAGGATTTCGACTTCCAGCGCTTCCATTTCCTGGGCCTCGTCGGCTTCGATATGGTCGTAACCCAACGCATGCAAGACGCCGTGCACCGTCAGGTGCGCGGCATGATCAAGTAAGGTTTTCTGCTGTTCTTGTGCTTCGCGGTGAAGTACCGGGACGCAAAGCACGATATCGCCTCCTGCTGTCCCGAAGGGATCGACACCATATTCGAAGGTAAGAACATTCGTGGCATAGTCGCGGTTGCGATATTCCCGATTCAGTTCCTGCCCTTCCTGGCTGTCGACCAGGCGCAGGGTAAGCGCCACAGCCGTGAAATCGGGTGCCTGATGGGCACGCACCACGCCATTTACGGCTTGCTGCACCCAGCGGCGCAATCGCCAGCGGGGCAGTTCCGGCGCAGGCATGCCGTACTGTACCGAAAACGAAAGCTCAGCCGGCATGGTCGCCTGCTTTCTCGTAGGCGTCGACAATGCGCGCTACTAAAGGGTGACGCACTACATCACGGCTGGTGAATCGCGTGGTGGCAATACCTTGTACCGACTCAAGCACATCGACGGCATGGGTGAGCCCGCTTAGTTGGCCGCGCGGCAGGTCGACTTGCGACGGGTCGCCATTGATCACTGCTTTGCTCCCGAAGCCGATGCGGGTCAGGAACATTTTCAT
The DNA here is from genome assembly GCF_040393045.1 of Pollutimonas bauzanensis. Classification (GTDB taxonomy): domain Bacteria; phylum Pseudomonadota; class Gammaproteobacteria; order Burkholderiales; family Burkholderiaceae_B; genus Pollutimonas; species Pollutimonas bauzanensis_A. The sequence goes on from NZ_JBEBUX010000026.1 coordinate 6,053, forward strand.
TTGTTCCGGCGTTGTGTTCTGGGCTTCGTCCAGAATGACGAAGGCATGGTTCAACGTGCGTCCGCGCATGTAGGCCAGCGGTGCGATTTCTATGGTTTGTTTCTCGAATAGGCGCTGGACCCGTTCATAGCCCATCAAGTCGTACAAGGCGTCATACAGCGGCCGCAGGTAGGGGTCGACTTTTTGCACCAGGTCGCCTGGCAGAAAGCCCAGCCGCTCGCCCGCTTCGACCGCGGGGCGGGTAAGCACCAGGCGCTGCACCGTTTCGCGTTCCAGCGCGTCGATGGCGCAGGCAACCGCTAGCCAGGTTTTGCCGGTGCCAGCCGGCCCTACGCCAAAAGTGATGTCATGGCTTTGTATGTGGTTGAGGTATTCGCGCTGATGCGGCGTGCGGGGGCGCAAATCGGTTTTTCGAGTGCGCAGGCTGAAGCTCTGGTCGTTGACGGCCGGCGTATCGGGAATGGGTGCGGGCACAGGAATGACTTCTTCCGATGCCTCCGGTTGGCCGGCGCCCAGTTCCACCAGGCCAAGCTGTATGTCGTCGATGGATAGTGCTTTGTGCACAGCCCGTTGGTGGAACCATTCCAGGGCCTTGCCGGCTGCCTTGGCCTGGTCTCCCGTGATGGCGACCCGGTCGCCGCGGCGATTAAGCGTGACGTTCCAGCCGCTGGCTATTTGACGCAGATTTTCGTCCAGGGGGCCGCAAAGGTTGGCCAGATGGGTATTGTCACCGTCCAGGTGTACGGTAACTGGCGCTTTACTGCGGGCAGTTCGCGTCATGCATTCCCCAGTTCTGGTGGCGCCGCCGTGATGATTTCACCTTTCAGCGTATTGGTCATGGCCTGCACGATGCGGACATCGACCATTTGGCCGATCAGCCGTGGTTGGCCTATGAAATTGACGATGCGGTTGTTTTCAGTGCGGCCTGATAATTCGCCGGGATCGCGCTTGGACGGTTTTTCAACGAGTATGCGCTGCACACTGCCGATCATGGCCTGGCTGATGAGCGCCGCTTGTTCGTTGATCAGCGCTTGCAGTCGGTGAAGTCGGTCCAGCTTTTCCTCTTTGGAAGTGTCGTCTTGCAGGTCGGCTGCGGGCGTGCCGGGGCGGCGCGAATAGATGAAGGAGAACGACTGATCGAAACCGACATCGCGGATGAGCGACATGGTTTTTTCGAAATCGGCTTCGGTTTCCCCAGGAAAGCCAATAATGAAATCCGATGAAAGCGTAAGGCCGGGCCGGGCGGCGCGCAACCGGCGAACGATGGACTTGAACTCTAGTGTCGTATAGCCGCGTTTCATGGCCGACAGAATGGGGTCGCTGCCTGCCTGTACGGGCAAGTGCAAGAAGGGCACCAGCTTGGGCAGTGTGCCGTGGGCCTCAATGAGCCGGGTAGTCATCTCTTTGGGGTGCGATGTCGTGTACCGAATGCGCTCGATGCCTGGGATTTCATGTACGTATTCCAGCAGCATGGCAAAGTCGGCGATTTCGTCGCCATCGCCCATGGGGCCGCGGTACGCATTGACGTTCTGGCCCAGCAGGGTCACTTCTTTTACGCCCTGGTCGGCCAGATCGGCGACTTCCACCAGCACATCGTCGAATGGGCGGGAGACTTCGGCGCCGCGTGTGTAGGGCACCACACAGAAACTACAGTATTTGCTGCAGCCTTCCATGATGGACACAAAGGCAGTGGGGCCATCGACACGGGCCGGCGGCATGGCGTCGAACTTCTCGATTTCGGGAAAACTGATATCGACTTGCGAGCGTCCGGACTCGCGACGTCGCGCAATCAGTTCGGGCAGACGATGCAGGGTCTGAGGACCGAAAACGACGTCGACATAGGGCGCGCGCTTGACGATGGCTTCGCCTTCCTGGCTGGCGACACAGCCGCCTACACCGATGACCAGATTGGGGTTGCTCTTTTTTAGATGCTGAACCCGGCCGAGGTCCGAAAACACTTTTTCTTGGGCTTTTTCCCGCACTGAACAGGTATTGAACAGGATGATGTCGGCTTCTTCAGGGTCTTGGGTGAGTTCCAGGCCCTGGTCTTCGCGCAGCACATCGGCCATCTTGTCAGAGTCGTACTCGTTCATCTGACAGCCGAAGGTGCGAATGAACAACTTACGCGTTTTTGCGGCAGCCGGCGCCGTTTGCGGCGGCGATTCGGGTTCTGTGGGGATAAGAAATTGTTCCGGGGCGCCAGGTTCTGTAGGAAGCAGGAATTGCGTTGCGGCAGGGGTCTGGGCGGTGGGGCTGGCGGCTGCGGCGGCAGGTCGCTTAAGAGTGATTTCTTGCATGATAGTCGCCGTGACGGGTTTATATCCCGGGGGCAGTAAGTGAAACCTTGGATTGTACCGTTTTTGGGTATATGACGGCATTTCAAAACGGCGGACCATTTGTTTTATGACGTACGGCTATATTCATATGTCAATAACCCCTATAATCCACGAAACATTTACAAAACATTGATAATGATCAATGTCGTCTCGTTTTTTGTATTGTATGGAGTCAAGGAGATTGCAAATGAAAGAAATCACCAATATAGGTAGGCGCCGCATGCTTGCGTCGACGGGGGGCGTTATGGCGCTGGCCGGGCTGGCCAGCGTAGGCCGCGCCCATGCTCAGAGTGCCGCGCCAGCCGCAGCAGCCGCACCTGCAGCCGCAAAGGCAAAGTCATTGCCTGCCTATGCCGCCTGGAAAGATCTGAATAGCGTCATCGTCCATAGCGCCAACACAATAGAGACAAAACGCACTGCATTCGGCTCTGGCGTCATTACACCTACCGATCGGCTATTCGTACGCAATAACGTCTCGCCTCCATCGGCCGATATTCTCAACGATCCCGACAGTTGGAAGCTTGAAGTCAACGGGGTGGCCAAACCCCGTACGTTTACGCTCGCAGAACTGAAATCCTTGGGCCTCGCCGCGGTCACCGTGGTATTGCAATGTTCCGGTAATGGCAGGGCGTGGTTCCCTTCCAAACCTAGCGGCACCCAATGGACTGTGGGCGCGGCTGGTTGCGTAGTATTTACCGGTGTACCCGTGGCCGCTGTGCTGGAAGCAGTGGGGGGTATGGCCGATGGCATGGTTTACATGACCAGCACTGGCGGGGAAGAAATTCCCGCAGGTATCGATCCCACCTCCGTGATGGTCGAGCGCTCGGTACCGATTTCCGCAATGAAAGACGCAATCCTGGCTTGGGAAATCAACGGCCAGGCATTGCCACTGGCGCATGGCGGCCCGCTACGCATGATTGTGCCGGGCTATACAGGCGTGAATAACGTCAAGTACATCAAGCAGCTTGCTTTCACCAAAGACCAGTCGCCGGCCAAGATCCAGCAAACGGGCTACCGATTTGCGCCGCTGGGCGCCAAAGGAGAAATGACTCAAGCTTCTATTTGGGAAATGCCGCCGAAGTCATGGATTAATCTGCCTTCCGATGAAAACAAGACAGTGCCTGCTGGACAAGTGCAGGTCAGCGGCGTGGCCATGGGTGGCATGACTGCGGCCAAGTCCATCGAAGTTTCTGTGAATGGCGGAAAAGACTGGCAAAAGGCTGAGTTCATCGGTCCCGATCTGGGCCAATATGCCTGGCGCGAGTTCGTGTTGTCGGTGAAGCTCAAACCCGGCTCATATCAATTGGCTAGCCGCACTACCAACGAAGCAGGTCAGTCCCAGCCTGAAGAAAGGCTGGAAAACAATCGCGGCTATCTGAATAACAGTTGGCGTGACCACATGGTAACGATAACGGTTGCCTAGTTCGTGAGTTGGGTAGGCTGCGCCGGGTGAGCAATAACCCGGTGCGCTGATAAATATGCCCCATTCTGGGGCATATTTTTGCTTATTATTTATCAGGATGTTGTTATGAAAGATTTGATATGGCCCAAGGTGGTCGGGGGGCTATTAGTCTGTTTGAGTGGGGTCAGCTTTGCCGCCGGCCCTGATGCAGCGCAATTGGAACTCGGCAAGACACTGTTCAAAACTGGCGCTGTGCCTGCCTGTGCAGTGTGCCACACACTTGAAGATGCTGAAGCCATAGGCACCATAGGCCCCGATCTGGATGAACTCAAGCCAGGTTTTGAGCAAGTCAAAAAAATGGTGCAGGAAGGGGCGGGCGCGATGCCCGCATTTGCAGAGACGCTGGATGAAAAATCCATCGACGCGATCTCCGCCTATGTGGTGCATGCAACAGGCGGCACTCAATAACGTACGTCTGGTCTTGAAATCAGGCAATAAAAAAGCACCATGCATGGTGCTTTTTGTTTTTAGCATGACGGGGTAGCCCCGTCATTGCTTACCCTTCGCTGATTTCAGCGCTAGGGTCATCTTTTTTGACAGGCTTGACCATGTCTTCGCGTTTTACGCCCAGCCACATGGCAATGGCGGCGGCAACGAATACCGAAGAATAAATCCCGAACCAGATGCCTATGGTCAGCGCCAGCGCGAAGTAGTGCAGTGTCGGACCGCCAAAAAACAGCATGGCCAGCACCATCATTTGTGTCGAACCGTGGGTGATCATGGTGCGGGAAATGGTTTGGGTAATGGCGCTATTGATCACTTCCTGCACAGACGCCTTGCGCTGTTTACGGAAGTTTTCGCGGATCCGGTCCATGATGACCACGGATTCGTTTACGGAATACCCAAGTACGGCCAGAACGCCCGCCAATACCGAGAGTGAAAACTCCCATTGGAAGAACGCGAAGAAGCCCAGGATGATGACCACGTCGTGCAGGTTGGCGACCACCCCCGCCACGGCAAATTTCCATTCGAAACGGAATGCCAAGTACAGCATGATGCCGATTACCACGCAGAGCAGCGCCATCAGCCCGTTATGGACAAGTTCTTGTCCGACTTGCGGCCCAACGAATTCAACCCGCCGCAGCTCGACATCCGGGTGCTTGGCCTTGAGGGCTTCGACGACGATGTCGCTTTGCGAGGCTGAAGTTTCGCCTTCGCGCAGCGGCAGGCGGATCATGACGTCCTGCGAAGTGCCAAAGTTTTGTACCTGGAAGTCGGTATAGCCCAAGCCGTTGATGGCGCTACGGATATCCTCCACTTGCGCTGTTTGGGCGTAGTGGACTTCCATGACCGTGCCGCCGGTAAATTCGATGGACAGGTGGAAGCCGCGGGTTGCAATAAAAAATACGGCGGCGACAAACGTGATAAGGCTTATCAGGTTCAGCACCAGCGCGTGGCGCATAAAAGGAATGGTGCGGTGGATGCGGAAAAATTCCATGTGTCTTTCTTGCCTGAATTTGGTAAATGGGCGGCACGCATAAAGCGTACCGCGCTACGGCTTAGTCTTGTTTTGGCTTCCAGATCTGGCCGATGGAGACGGTTTGCAGCTTGCGCTGGCGGCCGTACCAAAGGTTGACCAAGGCGCGAACCCCGACGATGGACGAGAACATCGAGGTCAGGATCCCTATGCAATGGACGACGGCAAAGCCGCGTACAGGCCCGGTGCCAAACGCCAGCAGCGACAGCCCTACGATCAGTGTCGTGAGGTTGGAGTCAAGAATGGTGCCCCAGGCGCGCTCGAAGCCCAAGTGTATGGCCTGTTGCGGGGGCAGGCCGGCCCGCAGCTCTTCCCGGATCCGTTCGTTGATCAGTACGTTCGAGTCAATGGCCATGCCCAGCGTCAGGGCAATAGCCGCGATGCCTGGCAAAGTTAGCGTGGCCTGCAGCATGGACAGCACGGCGAGCAGCAGCAATACGTTAAAGGCCAGGCCCAGCGTCGAAAACACCCCGAACAGACGGTAGTAAACGATGATGAAGATGGCAATGGCGATAAAGCCGTACAAGGTCGAATAAAAGCCCTTGGCGATATTGTCGGCGCCCAGGCTTGGGCCTATGGTGCGCTCTTCAATGATTTCCATTGGTGCGGCCAATGCGCCGGCGCGCAGCAGCAAGGACGTATCGGCAGCTTCTTGTGCCGACATGCTGCCGGTGATTTGCACTTGGCCGCCTGGAATTTCGCTGCGAATGACGGGCGCGGTGACGACCTGGCCCTTACCCTGCTCGAACAGGACGATAGCCATGCGCTTGTTGATGTTGTTGCGGGTAACGTCGCGGAAAATGCGTGAACCCTTGGCATCCAGCGTCAGGTTGACGGAGGGCTGCTGTGTTTGTTGATCGCGCCCAGGCTGGGCGTCTTGCAGGTTTTCACCAGTCAGTATGACTTGGCGGCGCAACAGTAGGGGTCGGCCATCGCGGTCGGTGTAGCGTTCCAGGCCGAACGGCACTGTGCCGCTGGCAAGGGCTGCGGTAGCGGAAGGCGAGTCGTCGACCATGCGGATTTCAAGTGTCGCGGTGCGGCCCAGGATTTCCTTGGCTTTGGCGACGTCTTGCACGCCAGGCAGTTGCACGACGATGCGATCGGCGCCTTGCTGCTGGATAATGGGCTCGGCTACGCCAAGTTCATTGATCCGGTTATGCAGCGTTGTGATGTTTTGCTTCAGGGCATTGCTTTGCACCTGGGTTACGGCAGTGTCGGTGAGCTTGCCGGTCAGGATGAACTTGCCGCCGCTTTCACCACTGTTGGTGAACTGCATGTCGGGCATGGCACGCCGCAACTCCGAGGCCGCGGCGCTGCGGTCATCGGCACTTTCGAAGGACGATACGATGGATAAGTCGCTGCGTTCTATGTTGGCAACTTTAACTTTGGCTTCGCGCAAGGTATTGCGGGCATCGCTGGCCAGCGAGTCATAGCGGCCGGTCAGTGCGCCATGCATATCGACTTGCAGCAGGAAGTGGACGCCGCCGCGCAAATCCAGGCCTAGATACATGGGGTTGGCATTAAGGGCGGTAAGCCAGTTCGGCGATGCAGGCAACAGATTCAGGGCGACTGTGTAGTCAGCATTCGTGGGGTCGGGGTTGAGCGTTTTTTCTATCAGGTCTTTGGCTTTGAGCTGCACGTCAGTGGAGTCAAACCGGGCTCTGACCGTACCAATAGGACCATTTTGCTCGAAATAGGCGCCTGTAGGAGTAATGTTGCCGCTTTTAAGTATGTCTTCGACTCGGCTGAGCACATTCTGGTCGATTTTGACGGTGGACTTGGCGCCCGCGATCTGGACCGCCGGGGATTCCCCAAAAAAATTGGGTAGCGTATACAGTATGCCTATTACCAAGGCCACTGCTACGGTGAGGTATTTCCAAAGAGGATAACGGTTCATCGTCAATCAACAACTTAAAGCGGGGAAAAAACCCCAGACTGGTGCCCGGGGTGCGCACATCGGATCAGAGCGCCTTGATCGTGCCCTTGGGCAGGACTGACGTTACAGCGGTCCGTTGCAGAACCGTTTCCACTGGCTTGTCGGCCAGCGTGCTGATTTCAAGGGTGATGTAGCTATCGCTGACCTTGGTAACCTTGCCAAGCAAGCCGCCCGAAGTAATGACTTCGTCGCCTTTAGCCAGCGCCGATACCATATTGCGGTGCTCTTTCTGACGCTTCATTTGTGGACGAATCATCAAAAAGTAAAGAATAACGAACATCAAGATGATGGGCAGCATGCCCATCAAGGCGTTTTCTCCGCCGCCCGTAGCGGCTTGGGCGGTAATCAGTGTCAAGGTGTCAATAGCGGCCATCGGGTACTCCTGAGGTTTTTGGATAACTCTGTATTGTAGCGATATCTTGCCTATTCGATACCGCGTGCGCGGTCACGGGCAAATTGCTCGCGCCATGCGTCGAATCGGCCAGCGGCAATAGCGTCACGCATTTCTTGCATGATAGTCAGGTAAAAATGCAAATTGTGCAACGTATTGAGGCGCGAACCGGAGATTTCATTGGACCGTTGCAAATGGTGCAAATAAGACCTGGAAAAGCTGCGGCAAGTGTGGCAGGCGCAGCCTGAGTCCAGTGGCCGGGTGTCGTCGCGATATCGAGCGTTGCGTATCTTTATATCGCCAAAACGGGTAAATAGCCAGCCATTGCGCGCGTTGCGAGTCGGCATGACACAGTCGAACATGTCAACGCCCCGGCTGACGCCTTCGACCAGATCTTCGGGCGTTCCCACACCCATAAGATAGCGTGGAGCGAGCTCGGGCAGGCGCGGCGCTACATGGGCCAGGATGCGCATCATGTCTTCTTTGGGTTCGCCCACCGACAGCCCGCCGATGGCATAGCCTTCGAAGCCGATATCCTGCAGCCCTGCCAGCGACTCATCGCGTAAGTGTTCGAACATGCCGCCCTGGACAATGCCAAACAGGGCGTTGGGATTTTCTTGTTGCAGAAAGGCCTGACGCGAACGCTTGGCCCAACGCAGCGACATGCGCATGGAGGCTGCTGCTTCTTCGGTAGTGGCGGGGCGGCCATCTATCAGATAGGGCGTGCATTCGTCGAACACCATTGCGATGTCGGAATTGAGGGCCCGCTGGATGCGCATGGACTCTTCCGGTGTAAGGAAGAGTTTGGAGCCGTCGATAGGGGAGGCGAATTTCACGCCTTCTTCGGTAATCTTGCGCATGCCGTGCAGGCTGAAGACCTGGAAGCCGCCCGAGTCGGTCAGTATGGGTTTGTCCCATTGCATGAAGCCGTGCAGCCCGCCATGTTTTTCCATGACTTCAGTGCCTGGACGCAGCCACAAATGGAAAGTATTGCCCAGGATGATTTGTGCGCCGACCTCTTCAAGTTCGTGCGGCAGCATGGCTTTGACGCTGCCATATGTGCCCACGGGCATGAATATAGGGGTTTGAACCACGCCGTGGTTAAGGGTGATCTGGCCGCGGCGCGCGGCGCCATCGGTGGCCAGCAGCTTGAACTGTAAACCGGTCATTGCTTGGAAGATTCTATGAACATGGCATCGCCGTAACTGAAGAAGCGATACCGGGATTGGACAGCATGCGCGTAAGCGCGCTGTATGGGTTCCATGCCCGCCAGGGCCGACACCAGCATCAGCAAGGTCGATTGCGGCAGGTGGAAATTGGTGAGTAGGGCGTCAACCCAGGAAAACACATAACCGGGCGTAATAAACAGCCGAGTGTCGCCTTCGAATGGGCCGTCCTGATTGGTATCGGTCGCGTCTCGCGCCGCTGATTCCAGTGCGCGCACGCTGGTTGTGCCGATGGCGACCACCCGGCCTCCGGCGGCACGTGTCGCCTTGATCTTTGCAACGGTTTCGGCCGGCACGCGGTAGCGTTCGGCGTGCATGATGTGATCCGCAAGATTTTGGGTGCGCACCGGCTGGAACGTGCCCGCGCCGACATGCAGTGTTACAAAAGCCTGGTTTATGCCTTGGGAGGCCAGCGTGGCCAACATGGCCTCGTCAAAGTGCAGCCCAGCAGTGGGCGCCGCGACAGCACCGGGTTCGCGCGCATAAACGGTTTGATAGCGCTCGTCGTCTTCGTTTTCGGCGGCATGCTCGATGTAAGGCGGCAATGGAGTGGCGCCATATTGATCGAGCAAGTCCAGTACGCTTTCAGGGAACTCCAGTTCGAAGAGTTCGCCTTCGCGTCCGATTACCGTGACTGCGAAGGCGTTTGCCAGTATCAAGGTGCCGCCGGGTTTGGGCGACTTGCTTGCCTTGACATGGGCCAGGACCCGATTGGTGTCTGTAATGCGTTCAACCAGGACTTCAACCTTGCCTCCGCTGGCCTTTTGGCCAAGCAGCCTGGCCTTGATGACACGGGTGTCATTGAAGACTAATAGGTCGTTGGGCCTTAGCAGGCTGGGCAGATCGATAAACTGCCGATCATGCAAGGCGCTGCTTGCGTCCAGATGAAGCAGGCGGCTTTCGACGCGCTGGGCAGCCGGAAATTGGGCAATAAGTTCCTGTGGCAGTTCGTAATTGAACTGGGAAAGTTCAAGGCTAGGGTTCACGCGTGAGGTCTTTGATGTGGACGCAGGTGCTGCGTCCGAAATGAGATTTGAGCTGTATTTTAAGCTGTTGTTTCGGATTTTTGCCTAAACAGCGTACTAAACGGGACTTCTTTGGTTATGCTGATGCTTTTTCCAGGATCGAAGCATCATGTCTTTGTTGGCGCTGCGGCTGTGGGTAGAACATCTGAAAAGGGCCAGTCGGCAGTCGGCAAAGGGCCTGGTTTGCGTTATTGCCGGGTTGTTTGCTGCCCAGGCGCAGGCGCAGGGTTTGCCGCCCGATTTGCAGAAAATTTGGCGGGCAAGCAAACTGCCCGATAGCGCCATTTCCCTTGTGGTCCAAGAGGTAGGCGGGCCGCGCCTGATGTCCTTGAATGCAACCGAGCCTCGCAACCCGGCTTCGGTCATGAAAATGGTCACAACCTGGACTGCGTTATCGGGCTTGGGCCCTGACTATACGTGGCGCACCGCATTCTTCGCCAAAGGGGGCGGCCAGATCGACGATCAGGGCAGTCTGGCAGGTCCTTTATACCTGAAGGCGGGCGGCGATCCCTTGTTGACAGTCCAGGAGCTATGGGGGCTGTTGCGCGAGTTGCGCTTGCGTGGCATTAAGAACCTGACGGAAGTCGTGGTCGATCGCTCCCGGTTCGGCCGTGTCAGCATTAATCCCGGCGAGTTTGACGGCGCTGCGGACCGGCCGTACAACGCCAGCCCGGACGCCATGATGGTTGGATTGGGCGCTGTGCGTCTGTTGTTTCAGCCAAATCAGCAAACCCGCAAGTGGATACCCATCATCGATCCTCCCGTGCAGGGCATACGTGTCAGCGGCGAGATCAACTGGAGTACCGTGGCTTGCCCCGGCTCCCCTTCGATTGCGACGCAAGTGGTGCCATCCGGGCGGGATGTCGTTATCAACATCAGCGGCACGGCGGCGGGTTCATGCGGCGAATTCAGCGTATACCGACTGGCGTTATCGCAGCCGGATTACTTCTCTGCCTTGTTCCAGATGCTATGGAAAGAACTGGGCGGCACGCTGGCCAAGGGGATACGGGACGGCAAGCTAGCCGCTGGCGTCGAGCCGGTGGTGTGGCACGACTCCGAGCCGTTGGCCAATACGATACGTCAGATCAATAAGCAAAGTAACAACGTTATGGCGCGTACCTTGTTCTTGACGCTTGGCGCTGAACGCATGGGCGCTGGCGCGACCCCCCAAACTGGCGCGAGCGCCGCGCTTGCTGTGCTGAACGGACAAAAGGTCGATACACGCGGCTGGGTATTGGATAATGGTGCCGGCTTGTCCCGCGAGGGGCGGGTAACGGCCGATGGCCTGGCTGGCATGCTTGACACCGCCTGGCATTCGCCGTTGATGCCAGAATTCATTTCATCTCTGGCGATTTCGGGTGTGGATGGGACGGTAAAGCGGCGTTTGCGAGACGACGAAGTCAAAGGCATGGCCCATCTTAAGACCGGGACGTTGCGCGATGTGCGCGCCCTGGCAGGCTATGTGCTGGGGGCTAGCGGTAAACGCTACGTTTTGGTCAGCATCGTCAACGATGATCGCTCCGCGGGAGTGCGAGCCTTTGATGATGCCCTGGTCAGCTGGCTGGCCGCGCGATAGACAGTCATAATGTATCAACAAGCAAGCCTATGGCTTGCGGTCGGGATGCGGCGATATTGTTGGCCGCCGCGCCGCCGGCTTTTCATCATTCTTTTTGCAGGAAGTCCCATCCATGCCCATACATGAAATTCGCCATCCTTTAATACGGCACAAACTTGGGCTGATGCGCCGCGCCGACTTAAGCACTAAAAACTTTCGCGAAATGTCGCAAGAAGTCGCCGCCTTGCTGACATACGAAGCATGCAAGGATTTGCCCTTGGAGCCCACCAGCATAGAAGGCTGGTGCGGCACCGTTGCCGTCGAGAAACTGGCGGGCAAGAAAGTAACCGTGGTGCCGATATTGCGGGCAGGCATAGGCATGCTTGATGGGGTATTAAGCCTGATTCCGGGCGCCAAGGTCAGCGCCGTCGGTATTGCCCGAAATGAAGAAACCCTGCAGGCGCAAACCTACCTGGAGCGCCTGGTAGGCCAACTGGATCAGCGTCTGGCCCTGATCATTGATCCGATGCTCGCTACGGGCGGCTCCATGGTTGCTACGATAGATCTGCTTAAAAAAGCCGGGTGCGTCAATATTCGCGCGCTTGTGCTGGTGGCGGCGCCTGAAGGCATCAAGGCAGTCGAGACCCATCATCCTGACGTGGACATCTATACCGCGTCGATCGACAATTGCCTGGATGAAAATGGCTATATCGTGCCGGGTTTGGGCGATGCCGGCGACCGAATTTTCGGGACGCGCCAGAAGGATGCCTGAAGCGGGATGGTCGCGAGCAATAAAGACTAGTAATTACTTACGTTTGATGCTCTTTTGTCGGAAACGCGCCTGGTAAATGCGTTAGTATGAAGTTCAGCGATCCCAAGGGGGCAGTGCTTATGCGGTTTGTACAGTATGTTGGCGTAGCAGTAGCGGCATTGATGTTGGCTTCAGGGTCGGCGCATGCTGGACTTTGCCAAGCTCCCTTCATGCACGATGGTGGGCAGGCCCAGCTTAGTGGTTCTGGCGGTATGCAAATGGGCGCCGATTTGGCGTTTTCCGAAGTCAAGACACACGACGGCGACAGTTGCGAGGCCCGAGTGCAGGGCGTCGCGACCTTCGGCCTGGCCGGCTTGCCGCCCAGCAAGTCTTCACTGGACTACTGGATGTCGGTAAAAAACGGCAAGGCCAGTTTCGAGCGCCTTAATGCGCAAGGCAAGCGCGAACCTGTCAACGGTAAATTCGATTTGCGCATGCTGGGTTTATTCGCATACGGCGAACCCATTGCCAAAGCGGGCCAAACCTTTCCCGCTATGCGTTTCCAGATCAATATCGACCACAAAACCGTGCAGACCCAACCTATCGTGGTCAATACTGGGCTCAAGAAAGTGGGCGACCGTCAAACTATAGCAACAGCCTCCGGGAACCTTTCTTGCTGGCCCATTCGCTATACACGCATTACCGACCCTACTCAGGCGTCTTTTAACGGGCTGGTGCTTCCTGTGCCCGGCATGACCTCGGCAGTTACCGACTGGTTCTGCCCCGATGTGCAAATGGTCATGAAACAGGAAAGCGAACAAAGCGGGGTGGCATCGGTGGTCGAAGTCACGAAACTTCGTTAGTGTTGAAGTTACTTCCCTTAGTTGTATTAACCTATTTTTGTATCAGGAGCTAATCATGGCGACAAAGAAAAATGTAGCAGCCTCGGAAGAGGACTTCATCGACAGCGTGAAAGAAAGCTTGGACGATGCAGAAAAACTGCTTCGCGAAGCAGCCTCAAGCACTGGCGACAAAGCTGCCGAGCTTCGTGAGCGCGCCATGCAGTCGTTGCGACACACCCGTGAAGCGCTGTATGACACGCAAGACGCCTTGCTCGAACGCGGCCGCCGGGCGGCTCGTGTCACCGACGATTATGTTCACGACAATCCTTGGCAGGCCATAGGGATGGCAGGCCTGGCTGGTGTACTTATCGGTGCGCTTATCTGCCGTCGTTAATACGTCGTTAATAAAGAAAAGGGCACATTATGGCGCTCCGACAATCCGTTGGCGAACTGGCATGCACCTTGTTGTCTATCGCACGTACCCGGCTTGAGCTATTCTCGCTGGAGGCTTCAGGGCAGAAAGCGCATCTCATTACTATCCTGGGCCTTGCGTTCGGAGCGCTGCTCTTTTTAACCTTGGCTGTGTTGGTATTCTCCATTGCCATAGCCTTGTATTTCTGGCCTACCGATCAGCGTTACCTGGCTTTGGGGCTTTTGGCATTGCTATATGGCCTGATAGGCTGCGGAATGTTCTTGGCTGTGCGCAGCAAACTGCTTTTTGCGCCTATCCCGTTTGCGGCCACGGTTGACGAATTACGGCGCGATCTTAGTCTGATGGAACGCTTGCGCGAGCCATCGTCGGAATCGTCGCGAAAAGAGCGCTAATGGGGCAAGGGGATGTCATGAAGAAATCTTTGTCTGCGGCAGAGCGGACCCTGCAAATCGAATTGGTGCGTGCGCGCGCCGCTATCGAGCGTCAAAGCTTGGTAAACAATATTGAAGACCTGGGTCAATCATTCAAGCCGGCCTCCCTAATGCATGCGTTTTTTCCGCGCTTGTCATCTAAAGGCCCCTCTGACTGGATATTCCAGGCGCTGTCGCTGACCCGGCAATACCCTTTGCTCGCGTCCAGCGCGTCGGCGCTGCTGTCTGGCATAGGCAAGCGCCGCCGCTTATGGCGCATCGCTGCCAGCTTGCTATTAAGCTGGCAAGTCGCCCGGGCAATGAAAAAATAGCGACCCGGGTTATAAACCCAGTTCGCTCCACATGGCATCGACCCGCGCTTTGATGTTGGCGTCCATGTGTATGGGGGTACCCCATTCCCGTTGGGTTTCGCCTGGCCACTTGTTGGTGGCATCCATACCCATCTTCCCGCCCAGACCTGAAACGGGCGAGGCAAAATCCAGGTAATCGATAGGCGTGTTTTCGACCAGCAAGGTATCGCGTACGGGATCCATGCGGGTCGTCATAGCCCAGATAACTTCCTTCCAGTCGCGAGTGTCGATATCGTGATCGACGACAACAATGAATTTTGTGTACATGAACTGGCGCAAGACGCTCCAGATGCCGAACATCACCCGTTTGGCATGACCGGCATATTGCTTGCGTATCGACACGACGGCGAGGCGATAGCTGCATCCTTCGGGGGGAAGGTAGAAGTCTACGATCTCGGGGAAGGTGCGTTTTAGCAACGGCACAAACACTTCATTCAGGGCCACGCCCAGCACTGCGGGCTCGTCGGGCGGTTTGCCGGTATACGTGCTGTGGTAAATGGGCTTGCGGCGCATCGTAATGCGCTCGACCGTAAAGACGGGAAACCAGTCTTGCTCGTTGTAATAGCCGGTATGGTCGCCATAAGGACCTTCCAGGGCCATTTCGTAATCGCCGGCGGGTGGGCCAGATACGCCTTCCGGCACTACCGGTTTGATGGCGCGAGGATCGGAAGAGGGCAGCAAATGGCCTTCCAGCACGATTTCAGCGAAGGCAGGAACGGACAGGTCGCTGCCCAGCGCCTTGGTGACTTCAGTACGAGAGCCGCGCAGAAGTCCGGCAAATTGGTATTCGGACAGACTATCGGGAACCGGCGTCACCGCGCCCAGAATGGTTGCCGGATCAGCGCCTAGCGCTACGGCGATGGGAAACGGTGTTCCAGGATTGGCCAGCGCATGGTCGCGAAAGTCCAGCGCGCCGCCGCGGTGTGACAGCCAACGCATGATCAGTTTGTTGCGGCCCAGTAGCTGCTGGCGGTAAATACCCAAGTTCTGACGTTTGGCATTGGGCCCGCGTGTGATGACCAGCCCCCAGGTAAGCAGCGGGGCGACATCGCCGGGCCAGCAGCGTTGCAGCGGTATCTGGCTCAAATCGACATCGTCGCCTTCCAGCACAACTTCCTGGCAGGCCGCGCCTTTGATCGTTTTGGGGCTCATGTCCCAAAGCGCCGCCTTCAACATCGAGACTTTGGCCAGTGCATCGCGCAGGCCGCGAGGCGCTTCAGGCTCTCGTAATGCGGCCAGCAGCTCGCCGGTATCGCGTAGCGCATGGACGTCTTCGGCGCCCATGCCCCATGCCACCCGCTTGGGGGTGCCAAACAAATTGGTCAACACCGGCATGCCCGCGGGGGATCCATTGTGCATGGGATTTTCGAACAACAGTGCAGGCCCGCCCGCCCGCAGCACGCGGTCACTGATCTCGGTCATTTCGAGGTCAGTTGATACAGGCGCGGCGATGCGTTTGAGCTCGCCGGCGCTTTCGAGTTGCGCGATAAAGTCTCTTAAGTCACGATATTTCACAGATTTAGCCGATCCAGTTACATTAGTACGACAGGCTAAGGTTAACATCGACTTCTGCTGTTTTTGTGTAAAAGGGGTGCAATGGCCGTTATCGGTTCCGAGAGTCTGGTGGGCCGTTCAGCGCGCGGCGTCATGTACCAAGTCGGCGAGCTTATGCACGTATGTGCCGTCTACTTGGGGATTGCCGTGCTGGTTACCTTGGCGCTTAGCGTTACGGTACCTTCACTGCGCGAGCAAGCCAGGCAAATACATGCGGCGCTGGTATTCGTATTGCGTCCCGATGGGCTTAAGGGGGACGTGTTCGCTACGTTGGCTCCGGGCCAGAACGACTTTTTTTTCGACGGTGAAAATGTGGATCTTGGCCAGCAGGGCCCCGCATCGGCGGCGTCTTTGGCCAATGGCAAAATCGGGCCGGCTGGCGCGACCGATACCTCTGCTGCGTCGCAATTGAATTTTTCCAAGGCGTTGATTGCTTCGGTGGCGGGCCAACCGATTGCCGGCGTAACGTCGGCCCAGGCACAGGCTTTGCGCAGTTATATCGCACGGAAATACAAGATCGCCCATAGTGTTGCGGGCGCCTTGATCAATACGGCGTTTCTGGTTGGTAAAGAAACCGGACTGGATCCCCAGTTATTGCTGGCGGTGATCGCGATAGAGTCGCGTTACAACCCCTATGCGGAAAGCCATGTCGGCGCCCAGGGCTTGATGCAGGTAATGACCAAAGTCCACAAAGAAAAGTTTGAAGCATTCAATGAGGGCTCGATAGCCGCGCTCAACCCCATCGCAAATATGCGGGTGGGATCGTTGATTCTGCGCGACTGCATCAAGCGGCGGGGCTCGATAGAGGGCGGGCTGGCTTGTTATGTGGGGGCCACAGGCCCCACCGACGGCGGCTATGGCGCCAAAGTGCTGGCCGAAAGACGGCGCATTGCGCTGGCTTCCGGCATTCCTGTCGGCCGCTAGGCCGGCCGCATCAGGCCAGGAAGCGCTCCATGCGCTGCACGGCTTCTTGCAGGCGATCCAGGCCTGTTGCATACGAGAAGCGCAGGCTGTGGGCCGCATGGGCGGGACCGAAGTCGCGACCGGGCACGGCGGCGACGCCAGCCTCATGCAATAGCCGATGCGAGAAATCGTCGCTGTCCTGGCTGTGCTGGCGGATATCGGCATAAATATAAAAGGCGCCGTCGGGTATGACTGGAACATGCAGCCCCAGGCGCTCCAGTTCGGGCAGCAGATAATCCCGGCGTTGCTTGAACGACAGGCGCCGATTCTCGTAAATGCGCATGACTTCAGGTTCAAAGCAGGTTATGGCGGCATGCTGCGCAAGCGCCGGCGCGCAGATGGCGAGGCTGGCGGCCAATTTTTCTATGGTGGGCACAATATGGGGCGGTGCAATCAGCCACCCCAGGCGCCAGCCCGTCATATGGAAATACTTTGAGAAGCTGTTGATGATGATGACGTTATCGTCCAGGGTCAGGGCGCTTTGCGGTGTGTCACCGTAATACAGGCCCAGGTAGATCTCGTCCATGATTACGAAGCCATCGCGCTGCTTGACCTCTGCGATCAGGGCTTTCAGATCTTCCCTGGCAATGGTCGTGCCAGTGGGATTGCTTGGCGACGCGATCAGCACACCGCGCGTGGCTGGCCGCCAGTGTTCGCGTATGGCTGCGGCGTCCAGCTGGAAGCGTTGTTCGGCCGAACAGGGGATCAAACGGGGAATGCCGCCCGCGCCAATGATAAAGTTTTGGTTGGCCGGATAAGAAGGGTCGGGCATCAGGATTTCGTCGCCAGGGTTGATCAGGGCCATGGCAGCCAAAAGCAAGGCGCCGGAAGCACCAGCAGTGACGATGATGCGATCGGGGCTGACGGGGGCCCCAAAGTGCTGTTCGTAGTAATGGGCGATGGCGTCGCGCAATGGTGCGATGCCTGCCGGCGAGGTGTATCCGCTAAGGCCCGCCTGAGCAGCGCGGTTCAAGGTTTCAACAACCTGAGGCGGAGCTGTAAAATCGGGTTCGCCTATTCCAAGGCTGATGATGTCGCGGCCTTGCGCATTTAGCGCGACGGCCTGTTTGAAGAGTTCCACAGCGTAGAATGGCATGACTTTTTCAGTACGCTTGGCAAGGCGGGGCATAAGGCGAAATCTCAGGCAAAAGAGCTGATTGTAGCGCTGGCGCTGCGGTTTAAGCGGTTTTCAGTATTGGTCAAAGGAAGCAAGAAATGGAGTCTCGTTCTCGCCGGGCTTTTCTCTCGGGCAGGCGCTTGTCGAAAAGTCCCTGGGAAGCTTTTTGCCAGCGCCTGCGCAGCGCCGTGGCCGGCACATTCTTTGAGTTTGAGATGCATGAGGGCATAGGTAGTGCGCGCCTGATTCCCAAGCAGCCTGGCGACGTTCATCATGCAAGGACATTGTGCGCGGAATATGGCGTAGTGCTTGCACTCGACGGTGTGCCGCACGCCGCGCGCTTAGGCGATCAGCATGTGTTGTGGCTGGAGCCGGGGCGCGACATGGCTGGCTGCCAGCGCCTGGAGCCGGGCAGCAGAAAATGGTTTGTGCAGCCGGGCTGTTTGCTCGGCGAGCTCGAGGCGGCCGGCCTGCAGCAGTTTGCCGATTTGCCTTGCCATATTACGGTGGCGGCCTGGTTGGCCGATCGCACGTTATGCGACTGGGAGGCTGGGAACACTTATAAGTCAGGCCTGGAACATGCATCGGTGCTGTTGGCCGATGGGGTCAGCGTGAGCCTGGGGCCTTTCGGCGAGCGTAATCAAAAGCCATTGAAAGGTTTGCGGCTGCAGCAAATGGTTCCGCAATTATTCCAGATGGCGGTACACCCCGATGCACAGGATTGCCGCCAGGCTGACCTCTGGCCAGGCCGTTATCGCCTTGACGCTTTATTGCCTGTCCCGGGTCAAACCGCTAATCTGGCGCATCTGCTGCTTGGCCATGGGGGCGACTTGGGCTGGGTGGATTGGATTGTGCTGGATCAAGATCTGGCGCAGCCTCAGGTAGAACCGCCTTACGCCCAGCGCTATACGTCGCAAAGGGACGCGGGCACCGACTTGGGCACGCGAGCCGCCGATCTGGACGCCCGCATCAAAACGCTTTTTGATCCCGCCGATGTATTTCCCTATCCGGGCCAGGATATTTAACAGGGGAAAACTTGAAATTTTAATGGTGTGCTGGCATGTTCTAACCCCGCCTTAGGGATAGAATGAGTGTCTCTCACACTCGAACATAAAAACCATCATGGAAGAAAACTTTCGCAAAGCGGCCCTGGAATACCATGAGCACGGACGCCCCGGAAAAATATCAGTTACGCCGACTAAACAATTGTCGAACCAGCGTGATTTGGCTTTGGCATATTCCCCTGGTGTTGCGGCTGCTTGCGAAGAAATCGTTTCCGATCCCGTCAATGCGTTCCGGTATACGGCGCGCGGCAATCTGGTAGGTGTCATTACTAATGGCACGGCAGTGCTGGGTCTGGGCAACATCGGCGCCTTGGCATCCAAGCCTGTCATGGAAGGCAAGGCCGTATTATTCAAGAAATTTGCCGGCATCGATGTGTTCGATATTGAAATCAACGAAACCGATCCGGACAAGTTGGTCGATATTATTGCAGGCCTTGAGCCGACATTCGGTGGCATTAATCTTGAAGACATCAAGGCCCCGGAATGCTTCATGGTTGAACGCAAATTGCGCGAACGCATGAATATCCCGGTTTTCCACGATGATCAACACGGTACGGCTATTTGTGTGTCGTCCGCATTCATCAATGGTCTGGAAGTCGTCGGTAAAGACATTAAAAGGATCAAGGTAGCGGTTTCGGGCGCGGGCGCGGCGGCACTGGCCTGTCTGGATCTCTTGGTGGACCTGGGCTTGCCGCTTGAGAATATCTGGGTGTCGGACATAGAAGGCGTGGTCTACAAGGGGCGTACGACGCTGATGGACCCAGATAAAGAGCGGTTTGCGCAAGAAACATCGGCACGCAAGCTGGGCGACATCATCGATGGCGCCGACGTATTCCTGGGTTTGTCGGCCGGCGGCGTGCTCAAACCAGAAATGGTCGCCAAAATGGCAGCCAAGCCACTTATCCTGGCGCTGGCCAACCCCAATCCCGAAATACTGCCCGAAGATGCGCATGCGGTGCGTGACGACGTGGTCATGGCAACAGGGCGTTCCGACTACCCTAACCAAGTGAATAATGTATTGTGTTTCCCGTACATTTTCCGCGGCGCCCTCGATGTCGGCGCAACCACGATTACGCGGGGCATGGAAAAGGCCGCCGTCATTGCCATTTGCAAGCTGGCCCAGGAAGAACAGAACGACGTGGTTGCCGCTGCTTATGGCACCTATGGCGTTTCTTTTGGGCCTGAATATTTCATTCCCAAGCCTTTTGATCCCCGCTTGATTGTGCGCATTGCAGTAGCCGTTGCAGAAGCAGCCATGAAAGATGGCGTGGCAACCCGGCCTATTGCCGACATCGAAGGTTATGCCGAGCAACTGCAGCAATTTGTGTATCGCTCGGGCTCGTTCATGAAACCTTTGTTTTCCCACGCCAAGAAGCTGGTGCGCGACGGCGGCAAGTCGCGTATCGTCTTTACCGAAGGCGAAGACGAACGTGTATTGCGCGCAGTACAAATCATCGTCGACGAGAAGCTTGCCAAGCCCATCCTGGTCGGGCGCCCGGCTGTTCTGGCGGCCCGTATCAAGAAATTCGGATTGCGTTTGGTGCTGGGGAAAGATGTCGAGGTGACCAACCCCGACTACGACGATCGTTTCCACCGCTACTGGACTACTTACTGGGAAATCATGTGCCGTCGCGGCATCAGTAAGGAAATGGCACGCGTCGAGATGCGCCGCCGCCTGACGCTGATCGGCGCCATGATGGTTCATTTGGGCGATGCCGACGGGCTGGTGTGCGGTACCGTGGGCGCCTATGCCGACCATTTGCGTTTTATCGACGAGGTCATTGGTAAGGCGCCTGGCGCCAAAACCTACGCTGCCATGAATATCTTGCTGCTTGCCGAGCGCACCGTGGCATTGGCGGATACCCACATCAACGATAACCCCACCGCCGAGCAGATCGCTGAAATCACGATGGCTGCCGCTGCTGAAATGCGGCGTCTGAACATCGAACCCAAAGTGGCGTTGTTATCGCGCTCCAATTTTGGAACTAGCAGTTCTTCTTCTGGCAGCAAGATGCAAGAAGCGCTCGCTATCGTGCGTGATGCAGAACCCGGCCTTGAGATCGACGGCGAAATGCACGGCGACTGTGCGCTGGACGAAGCGTTGCGCCTACGCATCATGCCTTCAACGACATTGCAAGGTGAAGCCAACCTGCTGATATGTCCCAATGTGGACTCCGGCAATATTGCCTACAACCTTCTCAAGACAGCCGCAGGCGGTAACGTGGCTGTGGGGCCTTTCCTGCTGGGCGTCAATGCTCCGGTTCATATTCTTACGTCCAGTTCCACTGTGCGCCGTATCGTGAATATGGCAGCGCTTACCGTTGTCGATGCCAACACACCGCGAAGCAGCTGACGGCGTTGGCAGGGCGCCCGTTGGGTTGATCTTGGCGGGTGGCGGGGCGCGGGCGGCTTATCAGGTGGGCGTGCTGTCTGGCATCATGGACATCCTTGATCCGGCGCGCTCGCCAGGTTTCGCCAACCCATTCGCCATCATCGCGGGTACATCGGCGGGCGCCATTAACGCCGCGGCGATGGGGTGTTTCGCAGACGACCCCCATTCAGGCATGGACCGCCTGCGCAATTTGTGGAGCAATCTTCATACCAGCATGGTGTATCGCGCCGATGCCGGCGGGTTGTTGCACACCGGCATACTGTGGCTTGCGGCACTGGCTTTGGGATGGCTGGCGCCAGGCCTGCGCGATCGTCAGCCGCATTCCCTGCTCGATAACCGGCCACTGGGCGATTTGTTGGCGGCGACCCTGGATTTTGAGCGCCTGCGAGACAATCTTGCGAAAAAAAATCTGGATGCATTGGCCATTACCGCTACGGCCTACACCACGGGAGAGCACTTAACCTTCTACCAGGCGCAGCAAACCATCAAGCCTTGGCAAAGGTCGCTGCGCCAGGCTGTGCCTTGCGCCATCGGCGTTGACCATCTTCTGGCATCAAGCTCCATACCGTTTGTCTTTCCCGCCCAACCTATTCTGGTTCGAGGGCAGACTGCATGGTGCGGGGACGGGTCGATGCGGCAACTGGCCCCCATGAGCCCCGCGATTCATCTGGGTGCCAAGAAAATATTTGTAATTGGTACAGGATATAAGGACGATACCCATCCAGAACAGCGGAAAATCGACACTAAATACCCTACACTGGCGCAAATTGGCGGGCATGCGTTGTCGAATATATTTTTGGATAGTATTTCGATGGATGTCGAGCGTATGGAAAGGATCAATGACCTGCTTGCGCAATTACCCGTAAATGCATTACAAAGCCAGTCGTTACGTCCGGTAAGCACTTTTGCTATTACGCCTAGTCGTTCGCTGGACGAGATGGCGTTGAAGCACCTAGGACAAATGCCGCGCGCTGCTCGTGCTCTTTTTCGTGTGGTTGGTGTATCGTCGAATTCGAAGCATGCGTCCGGCGGGGCCCTGATCTCATATCTGTTGTTTGAGGCCGCCTATACGCAAGAGCTTATCCAATTAGGACGAGCCGATAGTATGAGTCGTGTTGACGAAGTAAAAGCGTTTTTTAAGGAGACGCCAGAATGAACCAAGCGCAGTCATTGCAAAAGAAATTGCAAAAAGGCGGTTTGATGGTTGTTTCCGCCGACTCGCGGGACGAAGCAACTGCCGCTGCCAGTACGCTCGGCATGGCTGCCTTCGTGGTCGATTGTGATCGCGCAAGAAGCCGCTCGGCGGTGTTGCGGGCTGTCGTCAAGGCGGTGGACTTCCCCGAGTTTTTCGGCGGAAATCTTGACGCCCTGTACGACTGTCTGTGCGATACCGTGCTGGACCAGAAAGTGGGCCTTTTCCTATGGTTTCATAATCTGCATTCCGGTGATCCGGCACTTGCCGACGATACGGTCGCCATTCTTGGCGTATGCGCCGATGTCGCTGCCTTTGCTGCTAACAACGACAGGCAGTTTGCGTATGTGGTGCAGCACGCGGGCAAACATCCCGATCCCGAACCGGGCATTTCGCCCACGCCATATTCTGGTTCCCGTGTGCCTGAATAAGTCGTTTGATATGTTGGCCAATTAAGTATTAATCCCAGCCGCGCAATGCGCTGATTGCCGCAATCAGCGCAAGGCCTGCGGTTTCGGTGCGAAGCACGCGCTTGCCAAAGCGGACCGGGGTCAGGCCGTGCAGTTCTACGATGGATTGCTCTTCTTGCGACCATCCTCCCTCGGGGCCTACCAACAGCGTCAGGCAGTTCTGCTTCGGATTAAGCGCAAGCGTTTGCTCCAGCGTCTGCTGGCCGTCGGGGTGACAGAATAAGGCTGCATCCGCTTGCACGGTGTTTAGCGCCAAATAGTCTCGCAGCGATAAAGGTTCCTGGATTTCCATAATGCGATTACGCCCGCTTTGTTCGCTGGCTGCCTGTGCGATCCGGCGCCAATGCTGCATGCGCTTGCGCAGCCGCTCTCCCGACAATTGCAGCACGCTGCGTTGAGCAGCAATGGGAATCAGCCGTTTCGCGCCCAGCTCGACCGCTTTTTCAATGACCCAATCCATTTTGTCGCCCGAAGGAATGCCTTGCACGAGCGTGATGTCTCCATCGAGCTCGGTTTCGGCGGGATCATGCATACCGATGGCGGCCAGTCCGCTTTTACCGTCGATGATGAGCCGCGCGGGATACTGACCCCCTTGTCCATTGAAAAGGATGATTTCCGAATCGGCTTTCAAGCGCAGGACGCGTATGGCGTGATGGGCCAGGTCGTCGGGCAGTTCGATGGTTGTATTGGGTGCCAGGTCGATGGGGCAGAAGAAGCGGGGAGTAGCCATAGGACGCTATACGAGGGCGGTGATCAAGATGGGAATGATACTGGGTTTGTGGATCGTTCTGCTTGCTTGTTGCTGTTGCTGTCGCTTTCTTGAGCGTCGGCTGCCACAGGGGCTGGGACTGGCTCAGCGCTTAGCGGCCCTGTGCTGCGCCAGGGCTTCCCGGGCCAAGGTCACTTTCCGTGGCGCCCGCGAACTCGCAGCGCATACAGTCCACTGGACTGTATGCAAGCTTGCTGCTCAAACAGGCGCGGGCTTGCCTCCACGGAAAGTGACCTCGGCCCGGCGCACGCTGACTTCGCCTGTCCCAGCCCCTGTGGCAGCCGTCGTCGCATGAAAGGCTGGCCTAGACCGCAGCGACCAGAAGCAGGTCTTGGACGAGAGGTGACGGTCTCATTGACGTCCTGCGCAATGGCATTCGGCTGTTAGTAACAGGCCGTTCGCAACTACCCATCGGCACCGGCCCTTAGCGGTCTATCATCAGTAGCCGTGAGTCGCCAGTCTTGAATCAGTGGGCTCACATCAGCAGCCTCACATCAGCAGCAGCCTCACATCAGCAGCCGGCCGTTCAAAAGGAAGTTCGTCCAATTAGCGCAATTATGAGGTGCAGTGAGCGGGGTAGGCACGGCGAATTTTGAGCGCGCCGCGCAGGTGGCCTGGACTGGCGGTACAAGGGCGCGCTGTTTGAGTGGGGCGTTTACGGGCAGCCAGTGGCTGCCCGTTCCCACGAGTTCGCGCCCGTCGCCAGGCCAGGCCGCCTGAGCGGGTAATCCCGCAGGGATCGCAGCGATTATTCGCCGTGCCTACCCCGCTCACTGCACCGTCATAAGAACAGCTGAACGAACAGCTGAACGAGCCAGAAGATCAAGCAATCGATAAAAGAAACCCACCCGCTCAGCGCCCACCTCCCCCCAGTGCTAAAATCAGAAGCTTTGTAAACCTTAATGACGGGGCCAGGCCTTTTTTGGGTTTTGGCGCCTTGCGAGTTTTGAATGAGCCATACGCCTGCCCAAGATTCGTCCATGGCCAATGCTATCCGCGCATTGGCTATGGATGCGGTTCAACAAGCCAATTCGGGTCACCCCGGGGCACCCATGGGAATGGCGGACATCGCCGAGGCCCTGTGGACACGCCACCTGCGCCACAACCCCGCAGACCCGACCTGGGCCAACCGCGACCGCTTCGTGCTCTCCAACGGGCACGGATCCATGCTGCTCTATGCCTTGCTGCACCTGACCGGCTACGACCTTCCCATAGAAGAACTCAAGAATTTCCGGCAACTGCACTCTCGCACGCCTGGTCACCCCGAAGTCGGCTTCACCGCTGGCGTTGAAACGACCACGGGCCCTTTGGGGCAAGGCTTGGCCAATTCCGTAGGCATGGCTCTGGCAGAAGCGCTTCTAGCCCAGGAGTTCAATCGCGAAAACCACGCTATTGTCGACCATCACACCTACGCCTTTGTCGGCGACGGCTGCCTTATGGAAGGCATCTCGCACGAGGCCTGCTCGCTGGCCGGTACGCTTAAGCTGTCCAAGCTTATCGTCTTCTACGACGACAACGGCATATCTATCGACGGCCGCGTAGAAAACTGGTTTGGCGACGATACCCCTAAGCGCTTCGAAAGCTATGGCTGGAACGTGGTGCGCGATGTCGATGGCCATGACGTCGCTGCTGTGGATGCCGCCATTGTCCAAGCGAAGCAGTTTGCTGCGCAAGGGCAGGGGCCTACGTTAATTTGTTGCCGCACCGTTATTGGCAAGGGCGCGCCGCATGCCGCCGGCACCGAAAAAGTACACGGCGCACCGCTGGGCGCGGATGAAATCCAGGCGACTCGCACGGCATTGAACTGGCCCTACGAGCCGTTTGATATTCCCGCGGAAATCTACGCCTTCTGGAATGGCAAAGACCAAGGCCAGCAGTTGCAGTCTGAATGGCAAACCCGCTTCGACGCGTATGCCCAGGCGTTTCCTGCTGAAGCCGCCGAGCTGCAACGCCGCTTGTCCAGCACCTTGCCCGCCGATTTTGCCGAGCAATCGCAAAAAATCATTGAAGCGATCAATCAAAAAGCAGAGACTGTTGCCAGCCGCAAGGCGTCGCAGTTGGCAATTACCGCTTTTGCGGCATTGCTGCCTGAATTCCTGGGCGGCTCCGCCGACCTTACCGGATCCAATTTTACCGATTGGAAGGGCGTAGAGCCCGTACGCGCAGGCGAACTACACCTGCGCTTCGGCCAGCATATCAATTACGGCGTGCGCGAGTTCGGCATGGCGGCCATTATGAATGGCGTCGCTCTGCATGGCGGCTACCTGCCTTTTGGCGGTACTTTCCTTACTTTCTCCGATTATTCCCGCAATGCCATACGCATGGCTGCATTGATGAAGCAGCGCGTTGTACATGTATTTACGCACGACTCCATCGGTCTCGGAGAGGACGGCCCTACTCACCAATCGGTCGAGCACGCGGCCAGCCTGCGCCTGATTCCTAATCTGCACACATGGCGTCCTTGCGACACCACGGAAACCGCTGTGGCGTGGGCTCATGCCATCCAGCGTCCGGCAAGCGTAGGTATGGACGTCAAGGACGGCGGCCCCAGTGCTTTGCTGTTGTCGCGCCAGAACCTGCCTTTTGTGCCACGTGATGCTGATGCCATCGCCGGCATCAGCCGCGGCGGTTATGTGTTGCGCGACGCCGATAATGCACAGGCCATCATTATTGCCACAGGCTCCGAGGTCGGGCTGGCTCTCGATGCGCAGCAACAGCTCGCAGCCAAGGGCATCGCTGTCCGCGTCGTGTCCATGCCTTGCACTAACGTATTCGACGCGCAAGATGCGCAGTGGCGCGAATCGGTGCTTCCCAAGGGCTTGCCGCGCGTCGCGGTCGAAGCCGGGGTGACATCGGGCTGGTACAAATACGTTGGGCTGGACGGCGCAGTGGTCGGCATCGACACTTACGGCGAGTCCGC
The DNA here is from genome assembly GCF_040393045.1 of Pollutimonas bauzanensis. Lineage (GTDB taxonomy): Bacteria > Pseudomonadota > Gammaproteobacteria > Burkholderiales > Burkholderiaceae_B > Pollutimonas > Pollutimonas bauzanensis_A. The sequence goes on from NZ_JBEBUX010000026.1 coordinate 32,709, forward strand.
GCCGGCAGGGGTGTTGTTCAAGTTCTTTGGCTTGACCGTCGAGCACGTTGCTGCGGCTGTCGAACAGGTTTTATAAAACAGGAGAGTAATAATGACTATTCGCGTGGCAATTAACGGCTATGGCCGTATCGGTCGCAATATTCTGCGTGCCCACTACGAAGGCGGTAAAAAGCATGACATAGAAATCGTGGCCATTAACGATTTGGGCGATCCCAAGACGAATGTCCACCTTACGCGTTTCGATACTGCCCACGGGAAATTTCCCGGCACGGTTACCGTAGACGGTGATTACATGGTCGTCAATGGCGACAAGATCCGTGTCCTGGCCAATCGCGATCCTTCCGCTTTGCCTTGGGGCGAACTGGGTGTGGACGTTGTTCTGGAATGCACCGGGTTTTTCACCAGTAAAGAAAAAGCCAGCGCCCACCTTAAAGGCGGCGCCAAGAAAGTCATTATTTCCGCGCCTGGCGGCAAAGATGTCGACGCCACGATTGTGTACGGCGTCAACCACGGTGTACTGAAATCCAGCGATACGGTCATTTCCAACGCATCGTGCACCACCAACTGCCTGGCTCCCCTGGTTCAGCCCTTGCACCAGAAACTTGGCCTGGTCAGCGGTTTGATGACCACAATTCACGCCTACACGAACGATCAGGTTCTGACCGACGTTTATCACGAAGACCTGCGCCGTGCGCGTTCGGCGACGCACAGCATGATCCCTACCAAAACCGGTGCAGCGTCGGCGGTGGGCCTGGTTCTCCCTGAACTGAACGGCAAGCTGGATGGCTACGCGATTCGCGTGCCGACCATCAACGTATCCATTGTTGATTTGTCCTTTATCTCGGCGCGTGAAACGACGGCCGAAGAAGTCAACAGCATCCTGAAGGCTGCGGCGGATGAAGGTCCTTTGAAGGGCATTCTGGAATACAACGACGAGCCGCTGGTGTCGGTGGATTACAACCACAATCCTGCGTCCAGCACGGTGGATGCCGGCTTGACCAAGGTCTCGGGCTCGCTGGTTAAAGTGTCTTCCTGGTACGACAACGAATGGGGCTTCTCCAATCGCATGCTCGACACCACGGTTGCGCTGATGTCGGCCAAGTAATTGGTTTTTTCTGGAATGGTTTCGAGCCTGTTCAAGCTATTCCTAGTACAAGGGCGGGGAAACCCGCCCTTGCCACGTCTGCCCACTGGCTGGGGATACTCTTATTATGTCTACCATTAAAACTCTTTCTTCTTTGGCGAAAACGGATGCGCTTGCCGGCAAGCGGGTGTTTATTCGTTCCGATCTGAATGTACCGCTTAACGACGGCGTTATTACCGAAGACACGCGTATCCGCGCATCGGTGCCGGCGATACGCATGGCGCTGGATGCCGGCGCTGCTGTCATGGTGACTTCGCACCTGGGCCGGCCAACAGAAGGTACGGTAACCAAGGCAGACTCTCTTGCACCCGTTGCGGCGCGTTTATCCGCTTTGCTGGGTCTGCCGGTTACCTTGGTGACCGACTGGGTCGATGGTGTCGTCACAACACCAGGCCAGGTCGTGCTGCTGGAAAACTGCCGCTGCAATGTGGGCGAAAAGAACGATGACCCCGAACTGGCCCGAAAAATGGCCGCGTTGTGCGATGTGTATGTCAACGATGCCTTTGGTACCGCTCATCGCGCCGAAGCGACGACGCACGGCATTGCCAAATATGCGCCGGTTGCGTGTGCGGGTCCGTTGCTGGAGGCTGAGCTTCTGGCCCTGGGGCGCGCCCTGCGGGAGCCAAAGCGGCCTTTGGTCGCCATTGTGGGCGGATCCAAGGTGTCGACCAAGCTTTCCATTCTTCAGTCTCTGGCCGACAAAGTCGACCAGTTGGTGGTGGGCGGAGGTATTGCCAACACCTTTATGCTGGCTGCTGGCTTGTCCATTGGGAAGTCGCTGGCTGAACCTGATCAGGTGGATCAGGCGCGTGCGGTCATCGACATGATGAAAAAACGCGGTGCAGCCGTGCCGATTCCAGTCGATGTCGTATGCGCCAAAACATTCAGCGCCGACGCCGAGGCGACAATCAAGGCAGCCGACCAGGTTGCCGAAGACGACCAGATACTGGATATCGGTCCGCAAACCGCCGATCAGCTGGCTGCTATCCTCAAGCAAGCGGGAACCATCGTCTGGAATGGTCCGGTCGGCGTTTTCGAGTTCGATGCGTTCGCCAATGGAACCAAGGTCGTGTCCCAGGCGATCGCCGATTCCGAAGGTTTCTCGATCGCAGGCGGTGGCGATACATTGGCGGCCATCGCCAAATATCACATCGGTGATAAGGTGGGTTATATCTCGACAGGCGGTGGCGCTTTCCTGGAGTTCCTGGAAGGCCGCACATTGCCTGCTGTTGATATCCTTGAGCAGCGTGCCCAAGGCTAATTCCACTCGATTCAAAGTGAGCGAAAACATGTCTACCTCCTTGCGTCTTGTACGTACCCATCCTGATGAGCTGCTGGTCGGCCTGGTCTCCGTTTCCGACCGGGCTTCCAGCGGTACCTACGAAGATCAGGGTATTCCAGCGCTGCAAGGGTGGCTGGGCGATGTGTTGGTGCAGCCGCCGCAATGCGCGGCGCGCTTAATTCCCGACGATCCGCAGCAAATATCGGCGACGCTTATTGAATTGGTCGACGTGCTGGGTTGCGATCTGGTGCTGACGACCGGCGGTACTGGCCCGGCACGGCGCGATGTCACGCCGGAGGCCACTTTGGCGGTTGCAACCAAGGAAATGCCGGGGTTTGGCGAGCAGATGCGCCAGATCAGCCTGAAATTCGTTCCTACGGCTATTTTGTCACGCCAGGTCGCGGTTATTCGGGAAGCGTCTGACCATGCCGCGCTGATTATCAACCTGCCTGGTCAGCCCAAGGCGATCAAGGAAACGCTCGAAGGCTTGAAGGACGCCGATGGCAATGTTCTGGTGGCTGGTATTTTTGCCGCGGTACCATATTGCATTGACCTGATCGGTGGCCCTTACGTGGAAACGCGCAAGGAACGGGTTGCCGCCTTTCGGCCTAAGTCGGCAATCAGGCCGTGAACCCCAGCAATTAATCTCATTCCCTCGTAAAATCGAGGGTAATCATCTATTCATATTCATTTTGCTTCCAGGAGGTCTTGTCATGGCTTTAGTTTCCATGCGTCAATTGCTCGATCATGCAGCCGAAAACGGCTACGGTATTCCAGCGTTCAACGTCAACAACCTGGAACAAGTCCAGGCTATTATGGAAGCCGCTGCAGAGACCGATAGCCCGGTCATCATGCAGGCATCGGCCGGTGCCCGAAAATATGCAGGTGAAGGTTTCCTGAAGTACCTGATTCAGGCAGCGGTCGAAACCTATCCAAACATTCCTGTCGTTATGCACCAAGATCACGGTCAGTCGCCGGCTATATGCCAGGGCGCTATCAATCTGGGCTTCTCCAGCGTGATGATGGACGGCTCACTGAAAGAAGACGGCAAAACGATTGCCGACTACGAATACAACCAGGACGTCACCCGCCGCGTAGTTGAAATGGCGCACAAGTTGGGCGTGACGGT
>NZ_JBEBUX010000027.1:0-35395 GCF_040393045.1 Pollutimonas bauzanensis
TCACTCAACCCGTACTCGGACAAAATCATGCCCAAACATTCACCGCGCGCCTGCAAAGCAACGGTTGGCTACTCTATCGTGCTTGCTGTGCTGGGTGCCTTTGGCGGCGCTCATGCGCAGTCGACCCAGACGCTTGCCCCTATTACCGTTCAGGGTTCTGACGGGGAATCCTTGCCTCCGGTTGCTCCAGGAGGGAAGGCCGCGACTGGGGCGCGTCTTGGCATGTTGGGAAATACGGACATATTGGATGCGCCTGTCAGCATCAATTCCTATACCGCGCAGATCATCCAGGATATGCAGGCCCGCACCCTGGCAGATGTGCTGCAGAACGATCCTTCGGTTCGCTTCACGACCAACAGCGGTCATATGCTTGAGCACTTCACCATACGCGGCCTGGATGTAAGCGGCCCGACGGTGGCATTCAATGGTTTGTATGGCATTGCGCCGAAAGGGCATATTCCGACGGAGTTCCTTGAGCGCGTCGAAGTGCTGCGCGGCCCCAGCGGCTTGCTAAGCGGCATGGCGCCTGCCGATAACCTGGGCGGTACGGTCAACCTGGTCACCAAACGCGCCACGGACGAGCCTATTACGAATCTCACGACGTCTTATTCGTCTGACAGCTATGTGCAGGGTCATGTCGACGTGGGCCGCCGTTTTGGCGAAGATAAAAAGCTGGGCGTGCGTTTCAACGGTGTCTACGGTACGGGGGACACTGGGGTTTCCGACCAGAAGAAGGGGCGGCGTCTGGGCGCGCTGGCGCTGGACTATCAGGATGATAACTGGGGCCTGAAGCTCGATGCTTACTCCAGCCGCGAGAAAATCGACAACGGCAGCCAGGGGATGTATGGCCTGGTGGCCACGCGCAGAAACGTCGTGGGTCTTGGGGAGCTCGTTTCGGTGCCCGATGCGGACAGCAATATGTTCGAAGGTACGCACGGCGTGTACGAGGATGATGGGTTCTCGTTGCGGGGCGATTTTAAATTGAACGACAACCTAAGCGCCTATGCGTCGGTCGGCGCGGCCAATAGTGTCGGCAAGGGGTTGATGTTCGGCACCCGCGTGATCGTGACCGATCCGGATGGGACGGCAGCCGGTTATGTTTACAACGTGCATACAGTGACGCGCGGCCGCGTAGCCGAGACCGGGCTGAATGGACGTTTCACTACGGGTTCTATCGCCCACAACATAACGGCTTCCGCGTCTTGGCTGAACTATAAAGAGGGCACTGCCAGCAAGGCGAACGAAGGATGGCCGCAGAACATATACAACCCGGTTGCGCCCGTGTTCCCAAGCGCGCCCAATGCGCCTGATTATTCGGTCGATAACGTGATGAGCTCGTTTGCATTGGCCGACACGCTGGATTTTGCGGAAGGCAAGGTACTGCTGACGTTGGGTGCGCGTTTCCAACGCGTCAAGCAGAAACTGTCGGACTATGATGAGTCCCGCCTGTCGCCGTCGGTCGGCATCGTGGTCAAGCCGTGGGGCGAGAATACCTCGCTGTATGCCAACTACATGGAAGGTTTGTCGCCAGGTGAAACCGTAGCTTTTAATCAGGGTTATGTGAATGAAGGCCAGTCGTTCAAGCCCCTGCAGACTAAGCAGACGGAAGTCGGCGTCAAGCAGCGCCTTGGTTCGTTTACGCACACTGTCAGCGCATTTCAGATCGATCGGCCGACCTTGGTGGAAGAAGAGGTCGATGCCGGCTACGTGATGGCCGAAGGCGGCAAGCAGCGGCTGCGCGGTATCGAATGGTCGATGTTTGGCAAGATCGCGCCATCGCTCAGTGTGCTGGGTGGTCTTTCCTTTCTGGACGCCAAGCAGCGCGACACCGGCTTGCGAACTTTCGGTGCGCCGAAGTGGACAGCCAACCTGGGGCTGGATTGGGAAACTCCGGTCACAGGCTTGAGCGTGGGCGGCCGGGTGGTGTACACCGGCAAGCAATGGGCCGATACGGGCAACACACTGGAAATGCCTTCGTGGCACCGGTTTGACTTGAATGCACGCTATGCGACCAAGATCGCCAGCACGCCGGTCACGTTTAACCTATATGTCGAGAATCTGACCGGTCGTGAATACTGGTCCGGCTTGTTCACCAGCGGCTATCTCATGCCCGCCTCGCCACGTGCAGTTCGCCTCGCGGCAACGTTCCAGTTCTGATGAGCACGGCAGGGTGGCAACGCGCCTTGGTATTGACCGGGTGCATGGTGTTTGGCATGGCTGCTTGGGCCACGGGCGCGGGGGCTCAGGCTGCCGTGCCCACGGTGCTGGCTGCGGGGCATAGTGCACGCGGTGACGTGCCGGTGGGTGGCAGCTATATTTTTCGTCTGAACGTGCCTGCCGGGCATGTTGTTCAGGGGGAATTTAAAGGCCGAAATACCGTGCTCGATTTGCAGGATGAGCAGGGCAGGCATGTGCGCCGCCTGGGTGTTGCCGACGGCACACAGCAAGGCATGATGTGGGTGGCGGCCGATAGCCCGCAGCGGCTGGCGGTGCACCATACGGGCGACATGGCGGGTACGTTCGAACTGCAGCTTGCCAAGGTGCTTGCTCCCCAAATACAACGCACCAGCGACGATGGCCGGAAGCTTGCCAGCCCCCGATTGCGCGCGTTGCAGAAAACGATTGCGTCGGGTGGTAGCTCTGAGGCTTTCTGGAAAGAGATAGCGCGTGAAGGATCGCCGCTTATCGAGTCCTTGTCGGACAAGGAGTCCCTTGTGACCTTCCTGTGGAAAGGAGAGGCGAAGAACGTACGCCTGTTCGGCAGCCCATCGGGCGACCACGATCCTTTGGCAAGGCTGCCCGGCAGCGACGTGTGGTGGGCGACGTTTCGCATGCCTAATACGGCGCGACTGAGTTATCGGCTGGCGCCGGATATACCCGTGGTCCAAGATGATCCCAGGGCGCAGCGGCGCATCATCCTGGCAACCGCGCAACGCGACCACTTGAACCCGCGGGTCTTTCCCGATACGGCGGACACTCTAATCGACATCTATCAAGGAGCTTCGGCAGTGGCATTGCCCAAGGCGCCGCCGCAGCCCTGGATTGAACGCAATGCCGGGACTGCGGCGGGAACGCTAGTCCATCATGAGTTGGACAGTGCCATACTGGGGAATCGGCGGGACGTGTGGATTTATCAGCCTGCGGGCGCCGCACCCGAAGCGCTGCTCGTCTTGTTTGACGCCCATGCCTATCTAGAACGAGTCCCGACGCCTGCCATTATCGACAACTTAATGGCCGAAGGTTTGATCCCGCCTACCGCCGTGGTGTTGATCGGCAACCCTAGCCCGACCGCCAGGGGTGTGGAGCTTCCGCCCAACAAGCTTTTTGCCCGCTTCCTGGATGAGGAACTGATGCCTTGGGTGAAAGACCGTGGCGTTAGCCAGCCGGCGGAACGCACTGTTATCGCGGGCTCGAGCTATGGCGGCCTGGCTTCCGCTTACGCCGGGTTGGTGAACCCACATCATTTCGGCAACGTGCTTAGCCTTTCAGGCTCGTATTGGTGGGCGCCCAAAGGTGAAATTCCGGGTTGGATGATGCGCGAATACGTGAAAGCGTCAAAGGCCGATGTGCGTTTCTATCTGGATGCCGGCCGTTACGAGGCGAGCCATGGCGGCCGGGACGGCATACTTGAAACCAGTCGCCACCTGGGTGATGTGCTCAGGGCAAAAGGCTATGCGGTTACGCAGGTCGAGCACGACACAGGGCACGACTACCTGCATTGGCAAGGCTCTTTGGGCTGCGGACTGGTTGCGTTGCTCAAGCCGGTCGCATATGAAAGCGGTTTGCCGGCGTGTCACGGGCAGTGAGGATGCACGGATGACTTGACCGTCTTTCTCGAAACCCGTAAGGTGATCTTCCTGTCGCGTTCGCCAGAAGGGTTGACCATGTCCGAAGACCAAGATTATTCAGCGCTTTACCTACGTTTCGGCACCAATAGCCCATACTGGCGCCTGGGGACGGACAGCGATGCTATTTCGTTGTCCGCAATACGCGATGAAGTCCAGGTCTCGGTTGGGCTAACGGCAGAGCAGGCGCAGCGTGTGCGCGGCCTGACCGGCATCACCGCCAGCTTGTCCATTGACGTGCGCATTTTTGACGACGATCTTCGCTTGCATTTGGTGGGCCGCAAGATCAACGCCAACGAATGGGCGGGTACTGCGTCTGCATATGGCGACACCGATTCCGTTGCCCGGGATCTGGTGGAAGGGCTTTCGTTTGCGGAACGCGTGGTGTCTGAAGCCAATTCCGTGATCGTTATCGTCGACCACGATGGACGAATCCAGCGCTTTAACCGGCTGGCCGAGGAATACACCAACAAGCGCGAGCAAGACATTATCGGCAAGAGCGTATTCGAGCTCTTCATGAGCCGCGAAGAAGCCGCTGCATCGCAGCGCAATATTTCCGGTTTTTATCGCAATGGTCAGTCATACGAAGTCGAGCGTTTAGTTAATACCGTCAAAGGTAAGCGATTGTTTCTTTTTCGCAACAAGTTTGTCAGTAGCGGCAGCGGTAAAAAGCAGAATTACCTGATTTGTTCGGGAACGGATATTACCGAGGAGCGTCAGGCGCGCGAGCGTTTGCGCATTCTGGCCAATACCGACGTGCTGACGGGGCTGCCCAATCGCTATGCGATTAATGAGCTGCTGGGCACGGCGATTAAAACCGGGCACGATAAAAAAACGACGTTGGGCGTGCTGTTCATGGACTTGGACAACTTCAAGCGCGTCAATGACCATTACGGCCACCCTTTCGGGGATAAGTTGTTGCGTCTGGTGTCGACTACTGTTGCCGGCTGCTTGTCCGATGATCAGATACTGGGGCGTTTTGGCGGGGATGAGCTCATCGTGCTTCAAGAGAACGCCACCATCGAGTCGCTTGAAGCTACGGCCCAGCGTATTCTGGCGGCCATGCGGTCGCCGTTTCGCCAAGGCCTGATCGAGGTCTATACCAGCTGTTCGATAGGCATCGCGATGTATCCGGATCATGGTGCAGACGCCGAGAGCCTTATCCGCAGCGCCGACATTGCCATGTATGCGGCAAAAGAGATGGGGCGGCGCACCTACAAAGTGTTTGCCACCGATATGGACAAGCGTGTTGCGGACTCCGTGTGGCTTGATACCAACTTGCGCAAGGCGCTGTCGGACGGGCATTTGCAACTGTATTACCAGCCCAAGCTTATCGCCCGGACTGGCGCCATTTGCGGGGTAGAGGCGCTAGTGCGCTGGATTTCCCCGAAGGACGGCATTATTTCGCCCGGGGTGTTTATTCCCTATGCCGAAGAATCCGGCCTGATCGGCCCCCTGGGTGCGTGGGTCATGCAAGAGGCGGCGCGACAGGCAGCGGTCTGGATAAGCAAGGGGCTGAATCTGCGCGTGGCAATTAATGTGTCGGCGCGCCAATTGGCCGACAATTCCTCTATTGGCCAGTTCATGGATGCGCTCAGTGCGGCAAATCTAAGCCCATGCCCGCTGGATATCGAACTCACGGAAAGCTGTCTTATCGAAGACGAGGTAGCCGCCATCAAGGCCATCCGTCAATTCCGGCAACTGGGTGCGCAAGTGCATATGGACGATTTCGGTACAGGCTATTCGTCGCTGTCCCAGTTGGCCCGCATACCTTTGGATGCCATCAAGCTGGATGCGCATTTTGTGCGCGATATCAACAAGAACCCGGTCTCTCAGGCGATTGCAAAGGCGATTGTGGCGGTGGCGCAGGCTCTGCAGTTGAAGGTGATTGCGGAAGGTATAGAAAACCAGAGCGAAGAGCAGTTTCTGGAAACGCTGGGCGTAGACCAAATGCAGGGCTTTTACTACGCGCGCCCGATGCCCGCTGCCGAGCTGGAGTTATGGCTCCAGCAACGGCAGCGCGCCCAGCTAACAGCCTGAACGTGCTGCAGTTCGGCGTCAACTCATCAGAGCCTCTAATGCGTCGTTCTGCATGCTCGTCGATTGCACTGCAACGGCGCGACGATTTTGCATCATCACAAGGCGCTCCATATATTGCCGGTCTTTGATGTCAATGGCGAAGGCTGAATCCACCCAGTCTTCGGTGATGTCCATCAATTCCGAGCGAGACAATTGCAGAACGCGCTGGCGCGCCCGGATCATGGCACGCATCCCGTTCAGCTTTGGCCGCATCATGTCTATGAATGTGCGGGTGGCTTTGTAGGCGTCGCCAGGCTGAAAAAGTACGTCCACCAGGCCTTTGTTCTCGTACCATTCAGCTGTGTGCGATTCACCGGAACTGATCAACTGCTCGGCTAATCTCATCCCGGCTTTGCGAGCGACCAGCGAGTAGCCGCCCATGCCGGGAAAGAGATTGAACGCCATTTCCGGGAATCCCATTCGGGCGTTGGTTTGAGCCAATACGAAATGGTGGGCAAGCGCAGCCTCGAAACCACCGCCAAGCGCGGTGCCTTCTATCATCGCCAGCGTGATCGCGCCGGTGTCGAACCCCCGGGTGGCGGCATGGACGCAGTCGATGCATGCTCGCGCATAGGCGCGTAGCGCCTCACGCTTACGGCTGCGGATCGATTCGGCAAAGAAATTCAAATCGCCGCCGACGTTATAGATCTGTGGCACAAGAGAGCCTGTTACCCAGAAATCGAAGGGCAGGCCTGATTCGCGGGCTGCCTGCGCCAGCGACATGATTTCGTCTACCAAGACGCTGTTGAAGCAAGGACGTGGTGTGGCGCGAAGCATCATCCACATTACACGGCGGTCTTCCTCATAGAAGGCCGAGATTTGTGTAAGTTCGCCAGCCTCGTTGAAAGGGCGGCAGTTTGGATGGTTAGTTAGATGCATGGATTCCTCCAGTGAGAATCGTATTAATTGAGGGTGTACTGCACCTTCAGCCTAATACAGCTCAGCAAAGAAATGTTTCATATCTAACTGATATAGACGCAAATTTTCACAAATGCACCGAAAATTTCGTCATTTAAACGTCATAACTAGCGTCAATTGTGGGGGTTGTTTGAGGTTTGTTTTTCGGTGGCCTGGACCGTTACCGGATCGAAATGTGTCATCACGTCTAGTACGGGTTCGTATTGCATCACGCGTTTGCGGGCTTCGGTGGCAATAATGTGGCCTTGGGCGATTGTCAGGGCGCCGTCCATTTCCAGGTCGACTTCTACCCAGATCATGTCCCCCAGCTTGCGCGTTTTCAGGCCGTGTATGCCATGGACGCCTGGAGTGGAAAGCAGATAGCCGCGAATACGTTCCTCGGTGTCCTCGTCAACGGCCCGGTCCATCAAGTCGTTGAACGACACGAAGAAGAACTTCCAACCCATGCGTATGATCATCAGGCCGACAATCAGTGCGGCCAGCGGGTCGGCCAATGGAAAGCCAAGAATATTGGCCAGAATGCCAAATGCCACAACCAGGGATGAGGCGGCATCGGATCGGGCGTGCCAGGCATTGGCGGCCAGCATGGAAGAGCGTACTTTTTTGGCTACGCCCAGCAAATAGCGGAACAGGAGTTCTTTGGCGACCAGCGCAAGCAAGGCGACAAATAACGCTGCGCTATGGACTGTAGGGATGGCGCTCGGGCTTTGCAGCTTGGTATAACTGTTCCATAGCATGCCTATGCCAACCGATAGCAATAGCGCGCCAATAATCATCGACGCCGCCGTTTCGAAGCGACGGTGGCCGTAGGGGTGATCGGCGTCGGGCGCTTTCTGGCTATGTTTATTGGCCACCAATACAACGCCGTCCGACACCAGGTCGGACAGCGAATGGATTGCGTCTGCCACGAGGGCCGTCGAATGGGCGAACACCCCGATCAACATTTGAGCTACGGTCAGCACAATATTGACCCCGACGCTGACCATAGTGCTGCGGTGCCCAGCAGCCTGACGGTTGGGGTCGAAATGGATGCTCATGCTTTAGTTGATGCGCATGCCGGGTTGTGCGCCGGGCCAAGGTTCGAGTATGTAGATGCCGGCGTCGACTTTGTCATCGTTGTGGCTCGCGGCCAAAACCATGCCTTCAGACACGCCGAAACGCATTTTGCGAGGAGCCAGGTTGGCAACAAGAACAGTCAGTTTGCCGATCAGGTCGCCGGGGGCGTAAGACGACTTGATGCCCGAAAATACCTGGCGATGCCGGCCTTCGCCAGCGTCCAGGGTCAGGCATAGCAGTTTGTCGGAACCTTCGACGGCGGTGCAGTTGACGATGTGCGCTATGCGCAGGTCGACCTTGGCAAAGTCCTTGATGTCGATGGTGTCGGCAATGGCTTCCCCGCCTGGAACGACCACGGGCGCCGCTGGCGGTTCGAGCAGGTCGTCGAGCATTTTCGGTTCAACCCGTTGCATCAGGTGTTTGAATGGGGTGATTTGCGTTGGCAATGTGGCGGCGTCGGCCCATGCGTAGCTGCGGTCCGCGCCGAATAATTCCTGGGCGACTCTGTCGGTCAGTACAGGAAGCACTGGAGCCAGCATGACGGAAAGCGCTTTGAACCCGGCCAATGCCCGCGAGCAGACGTTTTGAAGCGCGGCTTTTTGTGCGGCGTCGGCGCTGCTGATGCCCTTGGCCATAACCCATGGCTGCGCGGTATCGAAAGCCTGGTTGATCTGGTCGGCATAAGCCATGATCTGACGAATCGCGCGGCCATATTCGCGCAGTTCGAAGTCGGCCCGCACCGCTTCGGTAACCTGCGCCAGTTCGGTTTGCAATGCCTGGACGTCGCCCTGGTAGGCCAGTTGGCCATCAAAGTGCTTGCTGATGAAGTTGGCTGCCCGGCTGGCGATATTGACGTACTTGCCGATCAGGTCGCTATTGACCCGTGCAATGAAGTCATCGGGGTTGAAGTCTACGTCTTCGACATGCGAATTGAGCTTGGCGGCAATGTAGTAGCGCATCCACTCGGCATTCATGCCCAGTTCCAGGTAGCGCAAAGGCGAAATGCCGGTGCCGCGGCTTTTCGACATTTTCTCGCCGCTGACGGTGATGAAGCCGTGTACGTGCAGGCCGTCCGGTGTTTTGCGCCCTGAAAACTTCAGCATCGCCGGCCAGAACAAGGCGTGGAAGTACACGATGTCTTTGCCGATGAAGTGCACCTGCTCGGTATCGCTGTCCGGATCCAGCAGGGCGTCGAAATCAATATTCTGCTTGTTGCAATACGCCTTGAGCGAGGCCAGGTAGCCAACCGGCGCATCCAGCCAGACGTAGAAGAACTTGCCGGGTGCATCCGGGATGGGGATACCAAAATAAGGCTCATCGCGCGAGATATCCCAGTCGGCCAGGTTGGCTTCGCTGTCGGCGTCGCCGGTGCCCAGCCATTCGCGGGTTTTGGCCAGTACTTCGGACTGCAGGCGTTTATTGCCGCTGGCATTGCTGCCTGTCGTCCAGGCTTGAAGGAACTCGACGCAGCGCGGGTCGGACAGCCGGAAGAAAAAATGTTCCGAAGACTTCAATACCGGCGTGGCATTGGTCAGCGTGGAAAATGGGTTGATCAGGTCGGTGGGCGTATATACGGCGCCGCACGCTTCGCATGAGTCGCCGAATTGGTTTTGCGCATGGCAGCGTGGGCATTCGCCCTTGATGTAGCGGTCGGGCAGGAACATGCCCTTGACGGGATCGTAGAACTGTTCGATGGTGCGCGAATCGATAAAGCCGGCGCTTTTCAACTTCCGGTAAATATCTTGCGACAGGGCGACGTTCTCGTCCGAGTCAGTCGAATGCCAGTGGTCGAACTTGATGTGAAAGCCGTTCAGGTAGGCAGGACGTTCGGCCGCATAGCGGGCCACCAGCGCCTGAGGTGTAATCCCTTCGCTTTCCGCCTTGAGCATGATAGGCGCCCCGTGTACGTCGTCGGCACCGACAAAATGCACCGTGTGTCCCGACATTCGCATAGTCCTTACCCAAATATCGGCCTGGATGTATTCCATGATGTGACCGATGTGGAATGAACCATTGGCGTAAGGCAGTGCAGTAGTTACAAATAGCGTGCGCGACATGTCTAGGCGTTATCAGAAGAAAAGAAAGGGGGATTTTAGGGCTTTCCCGGGGTTGATGCTTGGAAAAGAAACAGAGCAGCAAAACGGCCCGGCGCGCCCGACCGCAGCGTTGCGGTTGGGCGCGCCGGCTAAACTGCCTGAGCAGTACCCGCTAAATTGTGATCAATCGTTAAGATTCGTGTGCGGAGTGTTGCTGCAAACCGCTACGACCCGTAGTATAGCCGGGCAACCGATCGCTTAGGGGATTTCCCGCATTTCGATGTCGGTTACGTCTTTGTTTTTAAAGACGTTTTTATTGGAACTGGCGTGCCGGCGCTCGGTCCAGTAGGCTTTCACGCCGAATGGACGGCCCTTGATTCTGGCCACTATGTACAGGATGCCGACCGCGATGGCGGTGGAAATCATGAACACAAACGCCATCGCCATGCCGAAAATGGCAAGAATAAAGAAAAGGACGCCGCGGATAATTTGGTTAAATATATTCATCGTGATTATGTAGACCCCCTGTGGGAAAAATAATTCCCTCAATCCGCTATTCTTGAGGCTTCGGTGCAATTTTCCAAGTAAGGCCTATTGATATGAGCTTAAATCCTGATCAAATTCTCGCTGTATTGGCCGAGGTCATTGACCCCAATACACAAAAAAAACTAGCGGTAACGGCAAAAAACTGCGAAATCAGGCTTGAGGGTATTGACGTTAGTATCACTGTACCCCTCGGTTATCCATCGCACAATGGGCAAGCCGAATTGCGGAAACGCATTGAAACCATTTTGACTGAGCAAGGCCTTAAGGTAAAAGCCTTGCAATTCAAGGTTCAAATCGCAGCCCATGCTGTGCAGCCAGGGTTAAAACCATTGCCTAATATACGCAATATCGTGGCTGTTGCCTCAGGTAAAGGCGGTGTTGGTAAAAGCACAACGGCCGTCAATATTGCCTTGGCGCTGGCAAGCCAGGGCGCACGCGTGGGGCTGCTGGATGCCGACATCTATGGTCCCAGCGTGCCTATCATGCTGGGCTTATCGGGCAAGCCTAAAAGCCTGGATGGCAAAACCATGGAACCCCTGGTCGGCCATGGCTTGCAGGCCAATTCCATTGGTTTTCTGATTGAAGAAGATTCCCCTGCCATTTGGCGCGGCCCTATGGTTACGCAAGCTTTGACGCAACTGCTGACCCAAACCAACTGGAACGATCTGGATTACCTGATTGTCGATATGCCCCCGGGAACGGGCGACATTGCCTTGACCATGGCCCAGAAAGTGCCGCTTACGGGCGCGATCATCGTCACGACGCCGCAAGACCTGGCCCTGGCTGATGCGCGCAAGGGGCTGCGCATGTTCCAAAAGGTCAACGTACCTGTATTGGGCGTGGTCGAAAACATGTCGGTGCACATATGTTCCCAGTGCGGTTACGCTGAGCCTATCTTCGGCGAGCATGGTGGGCGCGATATGGCTGCCGAATTTAACTTGCCATGGTTGGGTGCTTTACCTTTGCAGCTAAGCATACGAACCCAGACGGACTCAGGCACGCCTACTGTGGTCGCCGAACCTCAGGGCGAGCCTGCCAAGGCTTATCATGCAATCGCCTCGGCGCTGGCTGCCAATGTAGCGGCGCTACCCCGCGATATGGCGGCCAAGATGCCTGGCGTTGTGGTACGGAAGACATAACTGGATGCGCGTCGGCGTCGTAGGTTTATTTCTGGCGGTAAGCCTGGTGCAGCAAGCATTTGCGGCCAAACCCGAGGTCGTGGTCGACCCGGGCGGCGTATCGCCGGCCGCGCTGCAGTCCATCAATGGCGCAATCGAGGCGATTACCCGCCTTGCTGAAGACCAGGATGGTGGTGAAGTCTCGCGCCTGCGCCGACGTGCGCACGACGCCACCGTGTCGGCTCTGGAAACCCAGGGATATTTCTCCTCGAAGGTGACGCTGGAGGTAAGCGAGGACGCCGTTGGCGAAATCTGGGAAATCACGATCGAGCCAGGCGCGGTGACCCTTGTCGACAACGTGGACCTGGAATTCAAAGGTCAAATAGAACGGCCGGAGTTTGCTTCGCGAGTGCAGGCCATCAAAAGCCAGTGGCCACTCCAAAAAGGCATGCCGTTCATCAATGAGTCCTGGAGCAAGGCAAAAACAGCTGTGCTTGATGACGTCAGTCGAAAAGACTTTTTCTTTGCGCGTCTGGCCGGCACGCAGGCAACGGTTGAGGCAGATCAGGACAAGGCGGACTTGTCCGTCAAGGTGGAAAGCGGTCCGCGTGTCAGGTTCGGCGAGCTGACCATGGTTGGGCTCAAGCGGGTTCCCCCCTCTTTAATCGATCGTTATATTCAATACACTCCTGGCGATTCCTACGATCAGGATAAGCTGGACGATTGGCAGCAGGCATTGCAGTCCACGTCTTTCTTTCGTGGCGCCTTTGTGACGCTGGACCAAGATGAAGCCGCGGCAAAGACATTGCCCAATGGCGAAATGGAATTACCCGTGCGGGTGCAGGTGTCCGAGGCGCCCGCGCGGCGCTTCACGGGGTCGTTGGGCGTGGATAGCGACAACGGCCTTGGGGTCGAGGGTTTGTACCGGCAGAATGTGGTGTTCGGGCAGCCAGTGTGGATAGAAACCGGCGTGGGTATCGACAAAAATCGTCAGCGGGCTTTCTTCGACGTGAATTTGCCGCCAACGCTTAGCGGCTACAAAGACAGCGTGGGCGTGTTGTACAACCATTCCGATATCGAAGGGGTGGACAACAGGCGCGCGGGGCTGGGCTGGAAGCGCAAGCAAGAGCGGCAGGCGGCGGGTGATAGCCGGGTAGAATATGAAACGCAGTGGGGGCTGGTCGCTGCTCACGACAAGACCGAAATCAGCGGCGCTGAAACCTTCGAGGTACCGACGTTGGTGGCAACGTGGCAGTGGCTGCGCCGCGACGTGGATAAAAAGTATGATCCGCGAGAAGGAAATTTGATTGATTTTGGTCTTGGCGCAGGGGTTACCCTGGACAAGGGAGAGCCCTTTTATCGGTCCAGCTTGCGTATGCAGCAGTGGTGGCCGGTAGGCCGGCGCGATGTCTTGACCCTGCGCGGCGAAGTCGGCAAGGTATGGTCGCAAACCGACCGGTTGCCGCAAGACTTCGGCTACCGCACGGGCGGGGCCCGTTCAATACGCGGCTATCGCTATCAAAGCATAGGCATTGCGCGTGGCGACGCCATTGTGGACGCCCCAACCCTGGCTGTGGCCAGCATTGAATACACGCATTATTTTACCGAGCAGTTGGGCATGAATTATTTTGTGGATGTTGGCGACGCCGCAGAGTCTTTTGGACAAATGGATCTGGCGGTGGGCTACGGCGTGGGTTTGGCCGTCCGGACGCCCGCGGGGCCGTTCTTTGTTGACGTTGCATATGGCCAGCGGGATCGCCGCCTGCGTTTGCACTTTTCCCTGGGTATAGCGTTTTGAGCAGGGTACTGCGCTGGCTGCGAACGGCCTTCATCTGGCTTGGTCCCATCGTTGTCTTGCTCGTTCTGGTCTGCTGCGGATTCCTGTATTGGGTGCTGGGCACCCCGTCGGGCAGCCGCTGGGCAATGGTTACTGCTGCCCAGCAACTCGATGGTCAGGTCAGCGGGGTTTCGGGAACAATCTGGGAAGGCCTGGATGTAGGCGAATTTGCCATTTCCTTGCCCGGCGTCGCCGTCAAACTGGACACTTTTCACTTGCAGGCCAATTGGCGCGAGCTGCTTGAGCGGCGTGTGCATGTCAAGGATTTGTCGGCGAACGTAATAGAAGTCGACCTTGCCAGTACGCCTGACGAACCGCCTGGCGAGCCCTTCAAAATGCCTGTCTTACCGGTGCGTGTGGCCATAGATCGGCTTGCAGTCGGCGAGCTGATTGTGCGCCAGGACGGCAAGGCCCTACCCGTCAGTATCAAGGACTTGTCTACTTCGTTAGCGTTAAGCGAGCAAGGTGGCCAGTTGGTCATCCAAAGCCTGAATCTTGGAAACGAGCAGGTGCTTGCCGGTTTCCAGGGGCAGGTGGATGTACAGGGATTGCAGGATCCTTGGCCGCTACAGGCGCATTTCACAACGAATGCCAGCGGCGTCACGGCTGACTCGCCCCTGTGCGCCCATCGTTACCTGCCGTCGTTGCCTGGCGCGCCAGAAGATGCGGGCTCTGCTTGCACGCTGGACATCGAGACTCGTATTGACGGGAGTCTTGATGCGCTCACTATCGTCGTTAAGGGGACTGGCCAGGGGATGAGTCTGGACGCGCAGGCAGCGCTGACACCCCGCGCTGCCTTCCCGCTGAAAGACGCAACAGTGGCGCTGAAATTGGCCGACGGCTCTTCATTGAACGGTAACGTGGACTGGACTTCCCGTCAGGTCGACAACGCAGTGCTCGATCAACTGGTCGGTTCGCTGCGAACTGAAAAGCTCGATATCGGTCAGCTCGTCGGCTCTGCGATACCGCCGGCCGTTATTACGTCGGCCGCTGATTTCAATGTAGAACTGCGCAACCATACCGATGTGCTGGCCGCCGATGTGGCGCTTAGCTTCGGCGAAGGGTCGCGTTGGAATAAACAGGTATTGTCCGGCGCCTTGAAAGGCAAGGTGGTCAATTCCGCCGCCTCGGCTGCCGTTGATGATGGGTCTGCACCATTGGTGCCATCTGCGCCTTTATGGCAGGGCCTGAAGCTGGCCGGTCTGGATATGGACTTGCGTTTGGGCAAGAACCATTTGCTGGCTAAGGGCGCTTTGGGGAACACTGCCGATCAATTGAAGTTGAATATCACGGCTCCCGACTTGGCCGCCTTCTGGCCTGATCTGCCGGGCGGTGCGAGCGTGCAGGGCGATGTAGGCGGATCGCTTGCCAGCCATAAGGCAGACCTGACGGCGCAATACACGCCGGCCCACAGCAAGCCGCAAGAAGTCGGTAGCGCGCCGATCAAAGCGAAGCTGGTGCTGGACGGCAGCTGGGGCAAAGGGGTAAAGGCGGAAGACGCGCTTGAAGGATGGCGAGGGCGGGTCACGGCCTTGAATGTCGAACACGCCGGATTGGGTTTGCGTTCGGGTACGTCTACCAGCATCAGTTTCTTGCCAGGTGCGACGGCGCCTGCATGGCAATGGCAGGTGGGCAGTACGGAACTGGAATTCCTGTTGTCGTCGCGGCAGCTATTTGCGCTTAGCCATAAGGGCTCCCGCGGGGGCGACAAACGTTGGGAAACCCAGGGCGCCATTAACAAATTGGCGGTTTCGGAACGCCTGATAGCCGAGTTGCGTAAAAAATTCGACCCGCAGGCGAAAGAAGAAGCGGATCGCGGCGGGGTCAAGATTAAAGCCAATAAGGGCGATGACCTTGCCGAGGTGGTGTTCGGCCTGAACTGGAATTTGAGGTTTGCCGGTGCGCTAGAGGGCCAGGCCCATATCGAACGGCTGTCGGGCGATGTCATGGTGCCGGCGGAGCCCGCGTTTCCCTTGCAGTTGCAAACATTCAAGCTGGATTTGAATGCCAAGCGCCGCAATGCTTCAAGCAGCCTGCTTACTGCCAACCTGGATGTGAAAACCGCCAAGATGGGTCGCATCGCGGCAACGGCGTCGACGCTGATTCACGCGACGGCTGGCGGCGGCCTTGCCCTGAAGAATTCCGACGTCAAGACTGTCAAAGTCGATGCGGATGTCGACGATCTGAGCTGGGCCAGCCTGTTCCTGGGCGATGCCATGGAACTGGGCGGCGCAGTCAAGGCCAATGTCCAGTTGAAAAGCCGGCCTGACGGTACGTGGGATAGCAGCGGGACCATCAATGGTCAGAAAATTCGGTTCGTGCGTATTGACGACGGCATACGTTTGCTGGGTGGCACGCTGTCGGCTCGTCTGCAGAATGATCGCTTGATCCTGGACAGCTTGAGCTTTCCGGCGAGCTTGCGCGTCGAGCCTAAAGAATGGCGTACGGCAGAATGGCTCAAGACCAATCCGGAAGCCAAAGGCGGCAAACTGACGATTACCGGGGACTGGAACTTGTTCGAATCACGCGGGGTCATTGGCGTCGATTTGTATCGGTATCCCATTTTGCAGCGTTCGGATCGCTACGCCATGATCACCGGCAAGCTGCAGCTGACAGCTGAATTACCCAAGATTGCAATCAACGGCGCCATTACCGCGGACGCCGGCTGGTTTGATCTGGATATGCTGGGTGGCATACCCACGGTGGACAGCGACGTTGTCATCGTGCGTGCAGGCGATGAAAAGAAAGAGGTCAGTGCTCCCGCGGATATTTCGATGGATCTCGACGTCGATCTGGGACGCCGCTTTTACTTGACCGGTTATGGTGTCAACTCGGGGCTGGTCGGCAAGCTGCATGTGGCAATGAGAAACGGCAAGCTCACGGGGATAGGGGCATTAAGAACCCGCGGCGGCGCGATCGAAATCTATGGCCAACGATTGCAGCTGCGTCGCGGCACGCTTACCTTCCAGGGCGACATTGCCAGCCCCGTGCTGGATATCGAGGCCTTGCGTACGGGCCTGGCTGTCGAGGCAGGGGTGCGGGTCGCGGGCACAGCCAGGCGCCCGCGCATCGATTTGGTATCGTATCCGGCCGTGAGCGAAATCGAAAAACTGTCGTGGTTGTTGATGGGGCATGGCGCTGACGAGTCCGGTGGGGATATGGCCTTGCTGTTTTCCGTGGGCACGTCCTTCCTGGGCAGCGGTGAGCCGTTTTACCGCAAGTTCGGCATTGACGAGGTCAGCATCAAGTCGGGTCAGTTGGGCAGCGCCGGCAGTATCTTGCCGGCTGAAAGCGTGGTCAGCGGCCTGGATAGCGGTACCAGCGATATCGAACGTAAATTCGTTTCGGTTGGCAAAACCCTATCCAATGGCATAAAGCTTAGCTTTCAACAGGCATTGTCCGACACTGGGTCGGTAGGGCGGGTGGGTTATCAATTAAGGCGCGGCCTGACGGCTGAACTGACTGCAGGGACGATAAATGGGGTTGCATTGGTGTACCGATGGTTTTCCATGGACTGAATTTGTCTTATTTGTCGGTCGGATCAAACCTTCCATCCGTAAGAGCGATAAAATACGCGCCAATCTAATAAGGTCAGGGCTATGAGCATAAAACATGATGGCTGGATCCGGCGCGCTTCCGCCGACGGCATGATAGAACCTTTCGAACCAGGCCAGGTGCGCGAGGTCGACGGAAAGCGTATCGTGAGCTATGGCACTAGCAGCTATGGCTACGATGTGCGCTGTGCCGATGAGTTCAAGATTTTTACCAATATCAATTCGACCATTGTCGATCCCAAGGCGTTCGACGAAAAGTCGTTCGTCGATTTCAAGGGCGACGTGTGCATTATCCCGCCGAATTCGTTTGCTCTGGCCCGCACTGTAGAATACTTCCGTATACCCAGAAGCGTTCTTACCATTTGCCTGGGGAAAAGCACCTATGCCCGTTGCGGCATTATCGTTAACGTCACGCCCCTCGAACCCGAGTGGGAAGGCCACGTCACCCTGGAATTTTCCAACACTACGCCGCTGCCCGCAAAGATCTATGCTGGCGAAGGCTGCGCACAAATGTTGTTTTTTGAAGGCGACGAGGTTTGCGAAACCTCGTATCGCGATCGCGGTGGTAAATATCAGGGCCAGCTTGGCGTGACCCTGCCTCGCACTTAGCAGGAGCTATTGCATGAAATTTCGTTTCCCCATCGTTATCATCGATGAAGATTACCGCTCCGAAAACGCCTCCGGCTTTGGCATAAGAGCCTTGGCGTCGGCCATAGAAACCGAGGGCGTCGAAGTATTGGGCGTTACCAGTTACGGCGACCTCAGTTCATTTGCGCAGCAGCAAAGCCGCGCCAGCGCGTTCATCTTGTCGATCGACGATGAGGAGTTTGACGTCGACTCACCCGAGGACGTCGCCAACGCGATCAAGAACCTGCGCTCGTTCATTGGCGAACTGCGGTTCCGCAATGAAGATATTCCCATTTACCTGTACGGCGAAACGCGTACCTCGCAGCATATTCCCAACGATATTCTGCGCGAGCTGCATGGGTTTATTCATATGTTCGAGGACACGCCCGAATTCGTGGCCCGGCATATTATTCGCGAAGCCCGTGCTTACCTGGATGGGCTGGCGCCGCCGTTCTTCCGCGAATTGGTTAAATACGCATCCGACGGCTCGTATTCGTGGCATTGTCCCGGGCACTCGGGTGGCGTGGCTTTCCTGAAAAGCCCGGTCGGGCAAATGTTCCACCAGTTTTTTGGTGAAAACATGCTGCGCGCCGACGTCTGTAATGCGGTCGACGAGCTGGGTCAATTGCTTGACCACACCGGACCTATCGCGGAATCCGAACTCAACGCTGCACGCATTTTCCACGCCGATCACTGCTTCTTCGTCACGAACGGCACATCCACGTCCAACAAAATCGTCTGGCACGCCAACGTGGCGTCGGACGATGTGGTGGTGGTGGACCGCAATTGCCACAAGTCTATCCTGCACGCCATCACCATGACTGGCGCGATTCCCGTGTTTTTGCGTCCTACGCGAAATCACCTGGGTATTATCGGGCCTATCCCGCTGGAAGAATTCGATCCGGAAAATATCCGCAAGAAGATCGAGGCGAATCCCTTTGCGCGCAATGCCAAGAACAAGAAGCCGCGCATCCTGACGCTGACGCAAAGCACCTACGACGGGGTTATTTACAACGTCGAGATGATCAAGAAGAAGCTGGACGCCCAGATCGATACCCTGCACTTCGACGAGGCCTGGCTGCCGCACGCCACGTTCCACGAGTTCTATAAAGACATGCACGCCATTGGCGAAGGCCGCCCGCGCAGCCAGGACACCATGGTGTTCGCCACGCACTCCACGCACAAGTTGCTGGCCGGTTTGTCGCAGGCTTCGCAGATTACGGTGCAAGACTCGGTCAGCCGCAAGCTGGATCGCAACGTGTTCAACGAAGCCTATCTGATGCACACGTCTACGTCGCCGCAGTACGCAATTATTGCGTCGTGCGACGTGGCCGCCGCCATGATGGAGCCGCCCGGCGGCACCGCACTGGTCGAAGAAAGTATTTCGGAAGCCCTGGATTTCCGCCGCGCCATGCGCAAGGTGGAGTCCGAGTTCGGCCGCAATGACTGGTGGTTCAAAGTATGGGGCCCCAATCGCCTGGTGTCCGATGGCATAGGCAATCGGGACGATTGGCTTTTGGTTTCAGGCGACGAATGGCACGGCTTCGGTGATCTGGCTGAAGACTTCAACATGCTGGATCCGATCAAGGCCACGGTCGTCACGCCAGGGCTGGATATTTCCGGCACCTTTGCTGAAACGGGCATTCCGGCGGCGCTGGTGTCCAAATACCTGGCCGAGCATGGTGTGGTCATTGAAAAGACCGGCCTGTATTCATTCTTTATTCTGTTCACCATAGGCATTACCAAAGGCCGCTGGAACACCTTGCTGACAGCGCTTCAGCAATTCAAGGACGATTATGATCTGAATCGACCTTTGTGGCGCATTTTGCCCGATTTCTGCAAGCAGCACCGCATGTACGAAAAAATGGGCATGCGCGATCTTTGCCAGCAAATTCATGAAACCTATCGCAAATACGACCTGGCGCGCCTGACGACAGAAGTGTATTTAAGCGATATGGTGCCGGCCATGAAGCCGTCCGACGCCTACGCCAAGATGGCGCACCGCGAAGCGGAGCGTGTGTCTATCGACAATCTGGAAGGCCGCGTTACCGGTGTGTTGTTGACGCCGTATCCACCCGGCATCCCGTTGCTGATTCCAGGCGAACGCTTCAATAGCCGCATCGTCAACTATTTGCAGTTTGCGCGTGAATTCAACGCCAAATTCCCCGGGTTTGAAACCTATGTTCACGGCCTGGCGCATGATCTGGACGAGAATGGTGACGACAGGTATTACGTTGACTGCATTAAAGAAGAATAGCGCGCGTGGCCAGTAGTTTTGATGTAGCCGTTATCGGCGCGGGGGCGGCCGGCATGATGGCCGCCGCTGTCGCCGGGCAGCGAGGCTTGCGCGTGGTGCTTATCGACCACGCGGAAAAGCTGGCGGAAAAAATTCGTATTTCGGGCGGGGGCCGCTGCAACTTCACCAATATAGGCACTACACCTGCCAATTTCCTGTCGCAGAACCCGCATTTTTGCCGGTCGGCGCTGGCCGCTTATACGCCGCGCGACTTCATCGATATGGTTGAAAAGCACGGCATCAGGTGGCACGAAAAACATCGTGGCCAACTTTTCTGCGATGAATCCAGCGAAGACATCATCGCCATGCTCAAGCGCGAATGCGATGACGGCCGCGTGGCATGGCGCATGCCTTGTTCGGTGAAAGACATCGTGCGTGATCAGGAAGCTTTTCTGTTGCGCACCAACCAAGGCAACATAACCGCGCGGCAATTGGTGATGGCCACAGGCGGTATGGCGATTCCCCAGTTGGGGGCGACTGACTTCGCGCTGGGCATAGCGCGGCAATTTGGCCTGAAAGTGGTCGAGCCGCGTCCGGCGCTTGTGCCGTTGACGTTCGACGCCCAAGCCTGGCAACCATTTTCAGCGCTTAGCGGTGTTGCGCTGGAAGTGTCGGTGAAGAACGATGGGGCGGCCGGCAAGCGCAAGCCTGCGGGTGCTGCCGTTCGGCGGCAAACCGAATTTCTTGAAGACTTGCTGTTCACACATCGCGGTTTGTCGGGCCCTGCCATTTTGCAGATTTCCAGTTTCTGGGAACCCGGCGAACCGATACATGTAGACTTGGCGCCGCATCAGGATCTGGAGCGGGATCTGCTGGCAGCCAAGCCAGGCAGCCGTCAACAGCTAAGCACAGTGCTGGCGGGATTGTGGCCCAAACGCCTGGCTGATCAGTGGCTGGCTAGCGTCGAAGGCCAGGATGCAGGCTCGCTGCGCCTTGCCGATGTGCCGGATAAAACCTTGCGTAACCTGGCTGCGCACATTCATTCCTGGTCTCTTGTCCCCAACGGCACCGCTGGATATAAGAAAGCGGAAGTGATGCGCGGCGGCGTGGATACGCGCGCGCTGAACCAGAAAACCATGGAAGCCGGTACAGTGCCAGGCCTTTACTTCATCGGCGAAGCCGTGGACGTGACGGGATGGCTGGGCGGCTATAACTTCCAGTGGGCCTGGGCGTCGGGGGTTGCTTGCGGGCAGGCGTTGTCGGGCGCATAGCTTGTGCAACGCGCCCGGCAACGGGTTTCAGGTTTTCTTATACCTGATTTAGCGGGCTTTCCCTTTGGCCTTGGTCGAGCTTAATGCCGACTGCTGCGCTTGCAGCGTCTTGATCTGATTTTGCAAGGCTCGCAGCTGTTCGCGGGCCTCTTTTTGTTGTGCTTGCAACTGCTCAGCGTCTTGGCGCGCCGTGGCTTGTTGCGCACGGATCAGGCTTTCTTGCTGGCGCTGGGTTTGCACGTCGTTCTGAAGAACGCGCAGTTCGTCTGTTTGCTCGGCCAGTTGTTTCTCTGTGTGGGCGTAGTCTGCTTCCAGCCGGATTCGGCGCAAGTCCACTTCCGCCAGCTTGGCGGTTTCGGCAATGAATTCTTGATAAGTGCGTTCTGCGCGGGCATGGTCTTGTGTCTTGACGGCGCGCCAGAATTGTTTTTGCTGAAACAGGGCTACGTAATACGTCAGCGTATCGCGATTGAACAGCAGGCTTGCACCATAGTTGCCGTTGTAGCTGGTTCGCAACTCACTGACTTGGCGTGTATGAATCAGTTGCTGCACTTCGGCAACAGTGCTGCCGGGTATTGCGGGCGCGGCAGGAGCGGCCACCGGAGGCGTCACAGGCGTTGCATCGCCATCTGCTTCCTTCTCTACTTGCATCACGGTGGGTCTGGTTTCCGGCGCTTTGGTGATGGCGCAGCCCGCCATGCCAATAGAAGCCACAGTCAGGAACAAAATTCTGGTTTTTATACGGAAAGAGTTCATATGCACAGGACCGCATCCCTTTTGACAAGCGATGAGTCGATAAAAGTTATTAACCTGAAGATGGCTGGGCCGCTCGTTGTGAGCAGCCCGCCGCATTTTAGTCGCAAGCTACGGGGCAATGTTTTCACCTTGACTCGTTATCTGTAGCTTGCGCATTTTTTCCCATAGAACCTTGCGGCTTATGCCCAATTCTGCTGCCGTGTCCAGACGTCTCCATCCGTTGGCGTTGAGCGCTCCAATGACGCGTTCGCGTTCTGCCTGCTCTGCGCTGCTGAGCTCGGCGGCCGGCTCTGGTTCCCGCTGCGCGGGGGCGGATGCTGATTGGTCGGCAAGGCGCAAGGCATTGAGACGCTCGAATACTTGTTCCAGGCGTTCTTTGTCCCAGGCGCCCCGTTGCCGTACGATGATGCCGATGCGCTCCACTAGGTTGGCAAGCTCGCGTATGTTGCCGGGGAAGTAAATGTTGCCTACGCGATCAAGCAGCCATGTCGGCACAGGCGTGGCTTTTTCTGGCACGAATGGCCCGATCAAAGCCTGGAATATGGCCTTTTTTTCAGCCGGGCCGCGCTCTTCCAGATTAGGGATATCCAGTTCGATGACGGCAAGGCGGTAATACAAGTCGGCGCGAAACTTCTGCGCCGAGATCTGTTGGCGCAAGTCCCGGTGGCTGGCTGAAACCAGGCGAAAGCGTGCCGGCACTTCCACCGTGGAACCCAGACGGGTAATGCTGTGCTGCTCCAGCACGCGCAATAACTTGACTTGCTGATACAGCGGCAGGTCTCCAATTTCGTCCAGAAACAGGGTGCCGCCATCGGCCTGCTCGAAATAGCCTTTGTGGGCTCCGACCGCACCGGTAAAGGCCCCTTTGGCATGGCCGAAAAAATGCGCTTCGAACAAGCCTTCCGGTACCGCGCCGCAGTTGACGGCGACGAAAGGCCCGCGGGATACGGCTGAACGTTCATGCAGCAATTCTGCAATGCGTTCCTTGCCTACGCCGGTTTCGCCATGGATGAGTACGCTGGCATTGCAGTCGGCATACAGCTCTACGTCGGCCAGCAGTTTTTGCATTACGTCGGAAACCGCGATCAACGGGCGGGGTGTACTGACCTGCGTCTGGCGCTTTGAGTTTGCCGCAGCGCCAGCCAGCCGCGAGATCAGGCGTCGCAACTCGGCGCAGGTGAAAAGCAGGGGCAGGGTATGCGAATAGGCAGGAGGATAGAAGCGGGGATCGTGACCGCGTTCTTCTGCTGCGACCCAGATAACGGGAATGTCTTGCGACATGAGCCAGTCATTTCCGATGAAGCGAGCGTCGCCGATGACGGTGACTGACACCAGTGCTACGGCATGGCGAGAGGCGTCTTTCTGCGGCAGCACCAACATGTTGGGATCAATACGTAAGACCCCGATATCGCTGTTGACCAGACAACGTTCGACCCGGGAGGCGATATCAGAATTGCCTTCCCAAATATAAAGATCGATATCTTCGGACGGAATGTTGTTGTTCATAGCGTGCGTACCAATGAGTGTGGCGTAATTTTGTTCTTCATCATGCGGGGCCTAATCGACCAGGCGCGGAATACCGCATTGGACGGAGTGCAGGGCTATGTCGGTTTCACCCAGATTCAGGCCTAATGTCGTTAATAGTTGCTGCAGCAATTGGCTGAGCGGATTGAGCAAGGGTGACAATAATGACATCACGACGGCGGCTACACCGCCGATCAGACTGTCGCCGCTAAGCGCCAATGTCTTGACTGCATCGGCCCTGCATTCTCTTAGCTGATCATTTGTCCAGTTCGTTAGACCACAAAAGACATCACCCAAGGGTGCGACCAGTATGGTGTTAAGGACGTTTCCTACGGTTTGCAGCGTTCCGCCCAGAAAACCTGTCAAACCGCTGCCCGTCATGCGTTTGCTTAAGGCGTCCAGCGCTTCTTTTGACCACTTCAGTTCAGCGACAACCTCGGTAATGGATCGTCCAGAACCGGTGGCGCCTACCAGTTCCTGTGCCAGATTATTTGCTTCGCTATTGCTGATGTTAAGACCGGAGCCTACGAGATCGCCCAACAAACCGGCCAGGACGCTGTCTGCGACAGCACTAACAGTTTCTGCAAGATTCAGATTGGTGGCGTGGACCGTGTCTGTTGAGTCAGATGAAGGCGGCGCGGTCAATATCAATCGGGGAGGAGGTGTGGCGCTGGGCAATAGTGGTAGCGCTACACGGCTGGTGATAGGCAGCACGCCAAGGATATCCAGCACTTTATAGCGGGTTACCTTGTTGGAGGTTGGGTCTAACGCGTCATCGGCGCATGAATTGGTGGTCGAAAAGAAACCATCCCCGTTAGCAGCCATGGCAGGGAAGCGTCCTATGCATAGATTTACTACAGAAGAACTGACTTCGATTTCTGCCTGGTCCTTGTTCAGCGGCTCAGCGCATACATTTGTCAGCACCCCCTTGGACGGAGCCATCTCAATGATGAGAGGCAGGTCGACAACGAAGCCGGCGGCTGGCAGGATTCCGCCCAGAATTTCGTTGGTCGTGGCCCGCAAGTAAATCCTGATCTGCGCGCTCTGTGCTTCTGCGCCGATACCCCCAATGGCAATAGAGGGAGGTTCAACGATCTGTATTTTTCCGGTCGCAATGAACGACACATTATCCAGAGAAAGGTCCACCATCCTTTTACCATTAGCGATAAGAACGCCGGTGGAAACGAGATCGGCCAAACCCACTAATGCTTGCAGCGAGGCAGCGGGATCGGCGGTGTCCACGATGGCAAGTATGCCGCCTTCGCCAAATAGCTTGATGGGTATATTGAGCTCGGGCACTGCGAGTATCGTACTGATGGCTTCTGCCAGGGCGTCTACGTCGGCCTGCAACAGTTGCGGGCCTGCCACGGTGGCGGCGGCATTCAATATGTCGGCCAGTGTCAGTTGGGACAGGGCCAATAGTTCATCGGGAGTGCCTGCGCCCAGGGCGACTGTCGCAGGCAGCCCGAGAGCTTCAAGTAGTCCGGCAGGACTGATTCGGGCATTTGCAAGCCCGGCGGAATCAAGGACGGTGAGTGTGTCCGGAGCCAGGCCGATTGTGCCCAAGAGGCTGCCCAGCAGGCCATCCGACCTGACGCTCAATAGACGAGACCCTACCGAGAACGCGGCTACTGGTTCGGTGTTGACGGCGGTTGCCGTCACGCCCTTTATATCGGTATCCAGCGCGAAGAACGGCACGATCGTGTTTATCTTCTTGTTGATTGTTACGCGCAATGCATTATGGGGTGTCGATGCCGAATCAAAAAAAGTTGCGGTATCTGCGCCTGCTGCATAGTTGGCGGGGACTTCCCAGCGTCCGCATTCCGCTGTGACTGCATCAAGGTCGCTCATATTCGCGGCGGCGACTTCCTGCGCCCGGCTTATGGCTGCGGCGCATTCCGTGCCATCTTTCAGCGCCTGCACCCCGCTTAACGCGGACAGGTCGGCCGCCTTCTGCAGTTCGCGCTTCACGGAGAAAGCATAGCCAAGCTGGATGGATCCCAGCAGCACAAGCAAAATAAGCAGCGCACCCGTCATGATTACCAGGATAGATCCACCTTGGCTGGGTTGGGTCGCATCGAGGGACGAGGGGTCAAGAGGCATGTGCACTTACCTTTATTCGTTGTTGCTTTCGACTTTTTCCGTAAACCAATCAGGAATAGGGTGGTTGAAGCTGTCCAGATAGCGTTTCCAGGTCAAGTCCGCCGTGGCCCCAAGTACCGGCAGCTCCGCCCCGGCGCGTACGCCACTTGCTTGTGCAGCCATAAGCGTGCGCGTGACATCGCCCACTTGCTCTCGTCGCGGACGCTGCACGACGGTTCGAGTGGGTGTGGCAGCAGGCGGTGTGGTTGTCTGTGGAGCGGCCGTCTGCGGTGCGACAGTCGCAGGTGTGGTCACGGAAACGACAGGCTCCTGGTGCACTATCGGGCTGTGGTTTTGGGCCAGGCATAGCGCAGGCGACAAAAGAAAAATGGGACAGAGGGATTTCAGAAAGCGTGGCATGAGTCAGATCTCGTAAAGTCGGTGCGGCTTAGCGCAATAAGGGCGTGTGACCATAAGGGGCGGTCATGGGCGCATACAGCGATTGCCCGGCATACTCGTCGCGCGGCAACTGAGCGCGGACGGTAGGCGTTCCCAATGTTCCTGCGCGCAATTCGCTGGCCAGTCGATAAACTTGCTGGCGTGCATCTTCGGGCAGCTGGGCTTGGTCCATGAGGGCTTGCGCTTGCGCTGAGTTGCCCTCGAGCAAAAGCAGCAATCCCAGGTTAGCCAGAACCTTGGCGTTGCCGGGGTCGAGTTCGGCGGCCTGTCCTAACGGCAGGCGAGCCTTGGACACGTCGCCCGTATGCAAGCGCGCATAGCCAAGGTCGTTCAAGATTTGTACGTTGGTAGGCTGCAGTGCTGCCGCAGTGGCAAGGTGAGCGGCCGCTTGCGAGTAATCGGTATTCGATGCCGCAAGCAAACCCAAGCCGTGCCAGCCCTCGGCCGCCTGGGGTGTGTTCAGCAATGCCTGGTAGGCGACCCGGCTTTGTTCGGCTTGTCCGGTCATGCGTAGCGCATTGGCGCGCGCGGCATCCAGGTTTACGTTCCTGCCGAACTGTTGGGTGTAGGCATCGATGTAAGCCAGCGACGCAAAGTAGCGTTGCTGCTCTTGTGTTTCGCGGATCATGGCCATCAGTACGTCAGGCTCGCTGGGGGTGTTCTTGCGTGCGCTGTCGGCTTCATGCTGACGCACCAGTGTTTGCTTTTCTTGCTGTTGCTGTATCAGCTTCCAGGCAGTATCTGACTGACCGGTAGAGCATGCCGTAAGGGCCAGGCAGCTTGAGACGGCAAGCGTAAAGGTCCATGTCTTGCGTAGTAAGTGTTGGCGCACTATCCGCCTCCCATACGTGATAAGCCGCGGATGACGGCAAGGAATCCCGCCCCGCCAGTAATGATCAGGAGTGCTGGCATTAATGTCAGCACCATCACGCCGGTCATTTTGACGGTCAGTTTTCCGGTTTTTTCTTTTAGGTCCAGCTTGCGCTGTTCGCGCAGGCGTTCGCTGAAATGGTGTAGAGGCTGCTGCGTGGCGCCACCATGCTGGTCTATCTGGACGATCAATCGGCAAATGGCCGACAAGTCGTCGTTGTCGAAACCATTGCTCAGCCGCAACAGCGACTGTTCGCGGCTTCGACCGCGCGCATGCTGGTCTACGGCGATTTTCAACTCGCCGCTTAGTACAGGCATGACCTCTGCAAACTCATGTACGACGACATGCAGGCTTTGATCCACAGACAGGCCTACCCCCTGTAAAAGGCGCAGCAGATCAATCAACAAGGGGAGTTCTTCTGCCGCAGCCAGTTTTCGTTTGGCAATGTGCCGTTTGATGCTCCATTTAGGCAGCATCCAGCCCAAAGCGAAACCAAAAAATATCAATATGACCGTGGTCAGTAGCGGCGAACCCGGCAGGCCTGCATTGCCCAGCCCGAGCAGGCAGATCACTGGCAAGCCCATGCCCAGCGCAACACGCGCAAAGAGAAAGTACGCCCGGGCGCGAGCAATATCCTGGTAGCCGGCTGCATCAATCAGTTGACGATCCTCCTCGGCCAGCAATGCTTCACCGAATCGGCCTGCCCCCCAGCGGGCTCCCAGCGTGGCCGCCGTCCCCAGCGCGCTGGATAAGTGTCCTGCGGGCGCGTCGACGGGAAGATGATCACCCATTGCGATCGAGTCGCTTCTTTTGCGTTCGGCGATGGCCCTGTCTACCGTTTCCTGGCTTTGTCCCTGCCGCACGGCGCGCAGTAGCAACGTGATACCCGCCAGCAGTATGGCCAGCGCTACAGCGACTATCGCCGCAGCGATAACGTCGTGTTCGTTCAGGTGGGAGATCCATGTCGGCATACTTTGTTTCCTTTTATGCCAGCCTGGCCATGCGATATAGCCAATAGGAACCGATAACCTGCAATGCAGCGGCCCCGATCAACAGCTTCCAGCCAGCGGGGTCGTGCCACATACCCATGAACAGCGCGTTGTTGAACATGATGATGAAGCCAGCAATTCCTAGCGGAAGCAAAGCCAGCACCCATGCGGACAGGCGCACTTCGGCCGACAGTGCAACCAATTCCCGCCGGGCGTAGGTAAGGTCGCGCATGAATCCGGCCATACGTTCAAGCACATGGTCGCTGCGCCCGCCGAAACGGATGGCAACGCCGATAATGGCGGCAACCAGGTACAGTTCGTGCAGGCCATACTGCCGTCCTGTCTGGCGCAGCGCGATGTCCAGTTCCTGGCCGCTGCGGCTGGCGGCATTGGCACGCTGCATGATCTCCAGCAAAGGTTCATCGACCCTGCCGGCGGCTGTCTGGAATGCGGCCGTCAGGCTGTTGCCTATCGCCATCATGCGCACCATGTTCTCCAGAAAGTCGGGTAGTTGCTCGACCGCCTTGCGGTGTCGTCGGTCCGCTTTCATGCATAGATATACGCAACATCCCATGCCTGCAAGGGCAAGCGTAGCGCCTGCCGCCATCACGCCTGATAGCAACCCGGCCAGGGTGGCCAGCAGCAAGGGGAAGCCTAACAGCCGTACATAGAAACCGGCGGTAGGGAGGATGCCTGCCCGCAGCAGAAACGTGTTCCAGTTTGCGGGGCCCGCACGCCATACGTGCTGCTTCTGCAATTCAAGCTGGGTGGCGCCGCCTGTCGAATAATGGCGTTGCTCGATTTGGTGCTGGATGAAGCTGGTCGCAGCAGTGCGTTCGGCACGCTGTCTGGCTTGTTGCCACAGCAGAATGCCGCCCGCCACTGAGGCAAGGGCAATAGCCGCCAAGGACAAGATGAGCACCATTAGCGCTTCCTGCCCCAAAAACCGCCGCCGTTATCTGGCGCCGGCGGGTTGTCTCTGGCCCGATCTGCGTCGTACCATTGGTCTCGCATACGCGCCAATTTTGGCGTGTGTGGGTGTATGCCGAGACTTTTCCACTTGTCTTGTTCCTGGCCTTCAGGATCGATATAGGATTCGTGTCGATACAATTCCTGCGTCGATATGACGTTATCGCCCATGCCTGTTATTTCGGTGATGGACAGGATGCGGCGCTTGCCGTTGGACAATCGGCCGATCTGGATAATGAAATCAAGCGCGCTGGCGATTTGCCGACGCAGGCTGTCTTCGCTTCCCTGATAGCCCGCAAAGCCCGCCAGCATTTCTATCCGGTACAGGCATTCACGCGGCGAGTTCGCGTGAATTGTCGTCATGGAGCCTTCATGCCCTGTGTTCATGGCCTGCAGCATGTCCATCACTTCAGCGCCACGCACTTCGCCCACTACTACGCGATCGGGTCGCATGCGCAGGCTGTTGCGTATCAGGTCGCGAATGCTGACCAGGCCATTGCCATCGTAACCGCCTTGCCGCGCCTCGAGCCGCACGACATGCGGGTGGTTCAGCGACAGCTCTGCCGTGTCTTCTATGGTTACGATGCGCTCAGTTTCAGGGATGAAGAAAGCCAGTGCGTTCAATAACGATGTCTTGCCGGAACTCGTGCCGCCGGAAATCAGGATATTGCAGCGGCTTTGGACTGCGGCTTCCAGCAAGCGGAATATGTCATCGTTGTAAGTGCCTAGTCCTAACAGGTCTGAGGGTGTCAGGGGTTCCTGGCGAAATTTTCGAATCGAAACGGTGGGGCCATCTACCGCCAGCGGTTCGATAATTACATTCAGGCGTCCGCCGTCGGGCAGGCGCGCATCGACCATGGGTGTGGATTCATCAAGCCTGCGGCCCAGCGGCGCCAGAATGCGGCGCACAATGCGCAATATGTGTTGGTTGTCGGAAAAGCGTATGGGTTCAAGCGCCAGCACACCCAGGCGCGAGACGAATACCTTGTCATAGCTATTGATCAGAATGTCTTCGACGGTGGGGTCTGCCAAAAGGTCTTCCAGCGGGCCCAGGCCGGCCAGTTCTTTGGTGAGTGAAGAGGCCACCTGATGCACTTCCGATTCGTTAATCGGTATGCGCTGCTGGCGGACGAATCCCGCGACCTCTATTTCAACGAAGTCCTGAATCGCCTCGCGCGACCAACGGCCAAATTCCGCGCCCAATTCTTCTATGCGCGATAACAGATGTTCGTAGGCGGAGCTTTTCACTTCCTGGAATCGAGGCGTACTCGAAAAGTCATCATCGCCAAATTGAACTGAACCAGTCACTATCATGTTTGTTGTCCTTGCCTCTGATCTCGTCGGGCTGCGGTGTGCCGGCGTACTGCGGCGAATTTTTCGGATAGCCAATGGCTGCTTTGGGCGGGGGCGATGGGCCCGGGGAGCAGCCCGTGGGTCAACGCCTGGAGCGCTTTGACATATGGGTCGCGTCCCTTTCCGTCGATCAGCAGTTTGCCGATGTTCATGCTGTTTCTTAACGCCAGCGTGTGATCTGGCAGGGTGCCTTGCAAGGTCAGCTTGAAACGGTCTGCAATTTGTGCCGCGTTCATGCCGTAGCGCGGATCGTAGCGGTTGACGACCAGCCGTATGCCGCTGCGGTCGAATTGTTGTTCATCCAGTTCGTCCAGCAAGTCGGCCAGCGATACCAACGCGCCAACGCTCTGATCCGTGACCACCCACGTATGAGTCGCTGTTTGTGCGAGTCCGGCTATGAATTGCGGATTGGATAGCCCGCCGGCGTCGGTGATCAGCAAGCCGAAATAGTCACGCAGACGCTCGAACAGGGCGAGGGAGTCGGCGAGCGAGGCGTCGCGCATTTGTTCGAGCGTGCGCGGCAAGGCCAATGCGCTAATGCCCGCTTGATTGTGGGGTAGTGCGGAACTTAATAGTGTGTTGTCAAGGCGTCGCAAATTTTGCACCGCATCCATAAAATGGAAATCGCTGCGCATATTCAAATAAAGCAGGCAGTCTGCCACCGGCATGCCCAGATCCAGTAGGCAGGCTCGCTCGGATAACGGGATGCCTTCCGGGCGCACCGAGGTTTTTGTTATGGATTTGCCATGGTTGCCGGGGTTTGCAGCCAGCGTCAGCCGATTTTGCATCAGTCCCGCCAGATGTACGGCCAAGGTGCTTGTGCCCACACCTACACGGGCTCCCAGCAAAAGGATACTGCCTTGGCACGATGGCGTCCCACTGGTTGTGCCGGCCGCAAGCAGCATCCGATGCACGGCATCCAGGAAGTCATGCTTT
Organism: Pollutimonas bauzanensis; assembly: GCF_040393045.1. Taxonomy (GTDB): domain Bacteria; phylum Pseudomonadota; class Gammaproteobacteria; order Burkholderiales; family Burkholderiaceae_B; genus Pollutimonas; species Pollutimonas bauzanensis_A. The sequence continues at coordinate 31,063 of NZ_JBEBUX010000027.1, forward strand.
TGATCAGGGTCGATAAAGTCGGTGACTCCGGCCCGCAATGCTGCGATGGCCGTGCCGGGCTCGGATAGTTTTCCTATTGCCACCCGTGGAATGTGCGGGAAAAGGCGGGCAAGCATGGTGGCTTGATGCACCGATCGTTTCAGCTGTTTATCATCGTTATGCGGCATGAAGTCCAGGAACGCCATCTGGGGCTGCATTTCCGTGAATCGCACGGGTAGCGCTTCATCCGTGGGGCACTCCTGGGTCAGCAGACCCAGACCGTCCAGGGCCGCGCTTAGTTGAGATCCCAAAGCCAGGTTCTCGGAATAGAACAGAAATCGGTGATTCTTCTGCAACATCATCTCCTGTTCTGACTTGAGGTTTAGCGCGAGAAACCGGGCATTTGCTGGCCGCCTGCCGGGCCAAGCAGGTAGTAGCCCCAGGCATTGGTCGCTGTGTTGCGTTGTTCTTGGCGGGCGCCGGGCAAGGGCAGGGCAACGCCCTTGGCGATAGGCCGCACAAGGTGGGGCGTAACAATGATGACCAGTTCGCGTTCTTCTTGCGAATAGCGCACGCTGCGGAAAAAGCTGCCAAGAATGGGGATGTCGCCCAGGAAAGGTATCTTGCTGACATCGGCCATGGTTTGTCGGGACACCAATCCGCTGATCACAAAGCTTTCGCCGTCGCCAAGCTCTATCGTCGTGTCGGCGCGCCGCGTGGTCAGTGCTGGCATCAGCGTAGTCTGGTCGCCATTGGAAATAGGGATGGCATTGGCATAGTCCAGCTCGCTGGCTTCGGGCGCCACCTTCAAGGCAATGCGATTGGGCGCCAACACGGTCGGCGTAACGGTCAGGCCTATTCCGAAAGATTTGTAAACGACGGATTGCACACCCAAGCCTCCAGCTTGAGGTACCGGTATTTCTCCACCTGCCAGGAAACTTGCACTTTGCCCGGACATGGCCACCAGTGTTGGCTCGGCCAGTATCCTGGCCATGCCGGAGTTTTCCAGCAGCCCCAGGGCGGAACTGAAGTTGGTGACGTTATAGAACAGGGAAAAGCCGTTGCTTAGCAGCGAGGTGGGACCATTAAGATTGGCGCCTGCACTCCAGGGGCCGGAACCGCCGGCTCCAAAGCGTATGCCCACATCTTTCATGACACTGCGTTTGAGTTCCACAACTTTGACTTCAACCTGCACCATGCCGCTGTGGGAAATGGTCGACGCATCCGTTACCTGGCCCTTGCCAGCGACAGATTTGGCGGACTCCGAGGCGTTCTTGTGATCCAGCAATGAAGCGGACTGACCCGTTATGATCGCTTGCGCGCCAGCCGCATCGATGTCGGCCTGGGGCGATACCCCCCGGCGGGACAAGGCATCTTCGACACTGCCAATGACTTGAACTTCCCAACGCAGAGGGGTGTTGCGGCCTCTGACCCATACCTGGACTTCTGTCTGCCCCGGCTTGTTGGCCACGAGCAGAACGGCGCTGGGCCGGTTGGAGGCGTCCGAAAGTATCTTGACATCGGCTACGTCAGGATTGCCAACGGCCACGCGCGAGGCTGTTCCTGAAAATGACAAGGTACGCTGACTTTGCACAGGTACCGAAATTTTTTGCACTGATGCCGATGCGGCTGCCGGGGTGCTACTTGGCGTAGTCTGGGCAAGGGCCTGCGTTGATATCGCCATCATCAGGCCAGCTATGCAGCACAGCTGCCTTATGTTGTTGTGCATTCCCGTGCTTCCTGTACTTATCTGTTTTCTGAACTGTTTCATTAATAACGCACACGCTCTGACTGACTGCCGCGGATGACTTCGATGGAGCGTCCCTGGTTGCGAGATCCGGCTGATTGTGCGGGTTTTGCCGGCGCTTTCCCTTCGGGTTGCGACGATGATGCAGCGACTTCAGAGAGGCTTTCCCCGGCGTAGGCGATGTTGTCTGGTTGTTGTAGTTGTTGCTGTTGCTCGGGTTTGAGACCGGCGCGTCCTTTAAGTACCGGATCGCGTGCCGCGAAAAGCGCCGTATCGGGAAGCGCAATATCGTTCGGCGCGCGCAACGCCAGTTGCAATTTGCCGTTGCGGGTGGCCAGCAGCAATTCATTGACATGCGCCAGAGGCACCGCCAGCATCGCCGTGCGCGGGGGCGCCGCTGGGGTGTTTTGACGCTTATTGTCATCTGGCGTGGCCGCGCGGGAGACGGGGCCGTCGACGGACTGCGCGCCATAGGCCAGTACGCGCGTCCGAGATAGCAGCAAGCGCGCCTGAGTGCTGGCAATTTCCCCGTCCTTGGCCAGGGTAAAGAAGACGTCCACCATGTCGCCAGGTTCGATTCGATTCACGGCGCCCGCGACTTCATCTATGGCGATGCTGACTGCGCGCTCGCCGTCCTTCAAGTGCGTTGCCAGGCCCTGAGCCAGCATGCCCCGCGTGACCGGGTCGCCAGCGGGCACATCCACGCGCAAGACCTCTCCGAGCAATAACCGATTATCGGTAAAGCCATTGGCGGGCAAGACTGGCCAGTGGGCGGTTTGCAGGCTTTCAGCGGTGAGCGCGCTTCCGGCAACAAGGGCCTTGGCAGCGACTACAACCGCATAGGTTTGCTGTTTGACTGGCGCTTCGTTGACGCTTGCAACAGGCGCAGGTGTGGCGGCAGCGACTTCAGGCGCGGGACTGCGGGCGATTTGAAAAGCGATGATTCCCAGCACTGCAGCGAGAAGTATCAGCAAGACGGCAACAGTCTTGAGGACGGGGTTCATACGGGAAACTCCACTTATTTATATTTGAACGATCGCACTTGCGTTCAGGGTTTTGGGCAGCAAGCTGTCGGGGTCGGTAGTGAAGACGCGGGCCATCCCGCGCATGATTTCCAGCAGAGGCCAGCCTTCGACCGTGCCGCTGACTTTGACGGTTGCGCAAGATACTGCAGGGTCAAATGGGCAGGCCGATTGATCGGGCAGACACTGAAAATGGCTCATGGAGTTCAAGAGAATGTCGGCCTGCGCTTGCGCAGATACCTGTACGCAGGCGGTGCTTGCAGCGTTTGAGTCACCCTGGAAGCTGGCCACCAGAGCCATGCGTGCGCCGTCCGCCGCCAGATGGGATATCTTCTGTTGTGTCCAGAACAGAACACCGTAGCTGACAATGCCGAAGCAAATCATAAGCAGCAAAGTCAGGCTAAGCGCAAACTCGATGGCGGCTGCACCTTCCTGGCTACGTTGATTTTTTGCAGTAATCACAGGTGGGCGCTCCATCTCATGGACTCCCTTGGGGTGCCGATTGCGACGCGATGCCAAGGCTGACGCTGGCCTCTGCGCGCAGGTATTTTGGTACAGCATTGTGCGCCAGGAAATGGGGGCCAAGCAGCGGTACAAGCGGAGCAAAGTGGTAGTGATAAAGCAATACCACTTTGAACTGGTCGGCGTGCTGCGCCTGGCAGCTCGCGGGGCTGGAGGGCGCCTGCGCGGGTGGTGTCACGCCATCGACTGGTGCCAGCGAACCGTAACAAGTTTCCACGGTCAATGCGTCTTTTCCGCCCAGTGCGTTCACCCAACCGGCCATGCGATTGGCTTCGCTTTCCGCTGCCACGGCACGGGCGTCGCGAGTGAGCTGCCAGCCTAGCGCTTTGCGTGCCCCGTTTTCCGCCGCTGAATTCAAGGATTGTTGCGCAGCGAAGATAAGCGCGTAGGTCAGGACGGTGTAGAAGACAAGAAAGAATAGCGAGAACATCAAGGCAAATTCAACGGCATATACACCTTGTTGTACCCCGGAAGCCTGGCTGTTGCGGCCTGATGTTCTGCTGTTATTCATCATGGATCAACGACTAGCTAGAGTCTGAAGCCAGGTTTCGTCGTAGAGCGCTTGCCATAACACCCCAGCCAGGGCGCCTATCGCCAGGTAGGCCGCATAAGGAATGCCGCGTCGCAGGTCAGCGTTCTGCCACCATGCGGCACGCGCCGTGGCCCAGCCTTGAAGTAGCACGAGGGCCATGGCGTGTGCGGCGGCCAGTATGCTGCCTATCAATAACGTGGGCAGCAATCCGGCAAGGCCAATACAAAACCCCAATATCCCGATGAATTTCACGTCACCTGCCCCAACCGCCCGGAAGCGCCAGAGAGGGTAGAAAAGCACCAGACTCACGAGCAGCCCAGTCAGGGCTTCGGGCCAGCGAGCGACGACACGCACGTCTGGAAAGTAGCCAAAAGCAGCAATAGTCATCCAGACGGTCTGTACTGCCAGCGCAACCAGAATTAACTGGTTGGGTACTCGGCGGAAACGGAAGTCATATGCAATTACTGACAAATTGAACAGTAGAAACAGGTACTGCCAAATATATTCCATCATTAAGCCGGGTGTTCTTTA
>NZ_JBEBUX010000028.1:0-35320 GCF_040393045.1 Pollutimonas bauzanensis
TCGACCTCGCCGAGCTCGTCGCCAGTGTCGTCCGTACGCGCGAAAAGGGTCAACACCCGGCCACTCGTACATTTCAAGCTATACGGATTCACATCAATCAAGAACTCGAGGAACTCGCACTCGCCCTCGCGGCAGTTCTAAAGGTACTGGCCCCGGGAGGGCGTTTAGCGGTGATCAGCTTCCATTCTCTTGAAGACCGCATGGTCAAGCAGTGCATAGCAGCCGCGGCAAGGCCGGCTGAGGCACAGGCTCGCCTGCCGATCTTCGAGAAGGATATGCCGCAACCGATACTCCGTTCACTGGGTCGCCTGCTGCCGACAGCCGAGCAGTCGGCGGAGAACGTGCGTACCCGATCGGCGGTCTTGCGTGTGGCCGAGCGCACTGCGACGCCTTTACCTGAAGATCAGGGTGCCTCTTTTGTTACCGCCATGCGTCTGGTTTCCGGGCAGGCGACAGCAAGAAGAGGTCGCAAATAATGGGGCGCCTGTCCATCTTCTTTGCAGCGTTGCTGATGGTTTCGGCTATCTCTCTGGTTACGGCTCGCTTTCAGTCGCGTCAGCTTTTTGTCGTAACCGATAAGCTGCAGGATAAGGCGCGCGACCTCGATACCGATTGGCGCCGCTTGCAACTGGAGCGTGCCGAGTTGGCCCGCAATGCCCGTATCGACGGCGCGGCGCGAGAAGAGCTCAAAATGGACACGACGTCGCCTGACAAGACCATTTACATGAAAGGCAATGCTCCCCGGGTGTCCGTTGCGAATAGCGGAGGAAGCCATCCGTGAAACGCGTCCGTTTTTATAATAGTCCCGTCCTGAATGTCCAGATGCCTTTATGGAGATCGCGTCTGGTATTGATTCTGCTGATGCTTGGCTTTGTGGCTTTGCTTGTCAAGACAATGTATTTGCAAGGTTTGTCCACCGAGTTTTTACAGCGGCAAGGCGAAAGGCGCTACGAGCGCACCTTGGTGCTGCCAGCGACGCGCGGGAAAATATTCGACCATAGCGGGTCTGTGGTGCTGGCATCCAGCGTGCCGGTGCGCGCCATCTGGGCCATTCCCGAAGATACGCGCGCTGCTACCGAAGCGCAGTTGGCAGCCCTGGGTAAGTTGCTGGACCTCTCTGTGAAAGACATCAAGAGCAGGCTGGTCGACGAAGAAAAGAATTTTGTTTATATCAAGCGTCAAGTGCCTATGGATATTGCTGATGAAATCCGGAAGATGAAGATTCCCGGGTTTCATCAGCAAATGGAAATGCGCCGCTATTACCCTGAGAGCAACATTGCTGCGCACGTCGTCGGGTTTACCAATATCGAAGATCAGGGCATCGAAGGTGTCGAGCTGGCCTTTAACTCTGAGCTCTCGGGTAAGCCGGGATCGCGTCGCGTCATCAAGGACAGGCTGGGTCGTGTGGTGGAAGATGTGCAGGCTATCGTTCCGCCAGTCAATGGGCAGGACTTGAATTTGTCTATTGATTCGGGTTTGCAGTTCGATACCTACACCGCCCTCAAGAAGGCGATGGTCGATAACAAGGCCAAGGCAGCCGCGGGCATTGTGCTTGATGCCCGCACGGGCGAGATCCTGGCGCTGGTCAACTTGCCTACCTATAACCCCAATGATCGCGATGATCGCAAGGGTCCGGTATTACGTAATCGCGCTTTGACCGATACGTTTGAGCCGGGCTCGATCATGAAACCTTTTACTGTTGCGCTGGCCCTGGATATAAAGCGGATCACGACGTCTACGCTGTTTGAAACAGGCAATGGCCAGTATCGCTATCAAGGTTCCACGATCTCGGACGTAAGCCGCAACGGCACATTGAATGTCGCTGGGATTTTGCGCCGTTCCAGCAATATCGGCATGACCATGCTGTCCGAGAAGCTGACGTCCCAGGAAATGTGGACTAAATTTACCGAGCTGGGTTTTGGGCGTGCGCCTCAGGCCAATTTCCCGGGTATGGCGTCGGGTCGGGTGCGTCCTTGGGAGCGCTGGCGTCCTATCGAAAGGGCAACCATGGCCTATGGTTACGGACTGTCGGTTTCCTTGCTGCAAATTGCGCATGCCTATACCGCGTTCGCGCGTAATGGCGATATGGTATCCCTGACTTTGCTCAAGCGCGAAAGCAAGCCTACCAGCGTACAGGTTTATACGCCCGAAGTGGCGGGCCAGGTTCGCTCCATGCTGGAAGCCGCCGCCGGTCCTGACGGCGCAAAGCTTGCCCAAGTGCAGGGCTATCGTGTGGCCGGCAAAAGCGGCACCGCTCGCAAAATTGTGGATGGTAAATACAGCACCTCGCAGTATCGAAGCTCGTTCGTAGGTTTTGCTCCGGTATCGAATCCGCGCATTGTGGTCGCGGTAACGCTGGACGAGCCGCAGGCCGGAGCCTACTACGGCGGCCGGGTTGCTGCGCCTATTTTCGCCAGTGTGGTGGCCAGCAGCTTGCGCCGCTTGGGCGTACAACCTGATGCGCCGATCGAGTCGTTAGTGGCGGCAGGGCCCAAAGGGGAGGTGCGCCAATGAATGCGCAAGCAATCGTCTCCTGGCTAAATGGGCATGTCGCGCGTACCGCGCATCTGGGTCTGGATTCACGCCAGCTTCATGCTGGCGATGTGTTTTTCGCCTGCCCGGGCCTTTCCAGTAACGGGCGTTTATTCATACAACAAGCCATAGAGCAGGGCGCTGCGGCAATTGTCGTTCAGTCCGACTCGCAAGCAATGCCTTTGCCGACAATGGCAGTACCGGTTCTGGAAGTCGACGACTTGTCTAAAGAGCTGGGCTTGATTGCTCACCTCTGGTATGGCGAGCCATCGCTGGCCATGTCGGTTGTTGCTGTGACGGGAACCAATGGCAAGACCAGCTGCGTGCAGTGGCTTGCGGCCGCACTGAATGCCGAAGGCGTGCCCTGTGGCACGATTGGCACTTTAGGGGTTTCCTTGCCCGATGGTTCCAGCCTGGGCGGCGCGCTGACCACCCCCGACGTTTTGACCATGCATCGCAGTCTTGCGGCAATTCGTGATGCCGGCGCAGCCGTCGTTGCATTGGAGGCGTCGTCGATAGGCATAGAGCAGGGGCGTTTGAACCATGTACATGTCGACATCGCTGCGTTTACCAATCTGACGCATGATCATCTTGATTATCACGGAACGCTTCATCACTACAAGCAGGCCAAGTTTGGGCTGTTCAAGATGCCGGGTCTGCGCGCCGCGGTAATTAATGCGGATGATCCGGCTGGCCTGGAGTTGATGAAGGTCGTAGCGCCATTGCATCCTTCGGCCTATTCTCTCGGCCTGCACGAAACGGCTGCTATACAGGCTCACAGCATCCAGGCGGGTGGGCATGGCCAAGTCTTCAATCTATCTACCGAGCATGGCACGGTGCAATTGCTGACCCAACTATTGGGCCGGCACAATATCTCGAATTTGCTGTTGGTGACTGGTGTATTGCAGGAGCTTGGCTGGGAATTGTCCCGAATTGCTCGCGTGCTGGCAACTTTGCAAAGTGTCGAAGGGCGCTTGCAGGTGGTCAACCCGGCGCATGGCGCGGTGCCCGCTGCAACGCTGGTCGTTGTCGACTATGCGCATACACCTGATGCACTGGAGCGCGCGCTGGTGGCGTTGCGGGATGTGGCGACGGCTCGCGGCGGCCGCCTGATTTGTGTGTTTGGATGTGGTGGCAGCCGTGACAGCGGCAAACGTCCGATCATGGGCCGTATCGCTGCCGAATTGGCCGATAGCGTGTTACTTACCAATGACAATCCGCGTATGGAAGATCCGCAGGCCATTGTCGAGCAAATCTTGGCTGGCATGCCGCAGGCGCCGCATATCGAGCTTGACCGTGCGTTGGCCATTCTGTCCTCCATCTGGAGCGCCAGTGCGAACGACGTGCTGTTGCTGGCAGGCAAAGGGCACGAAACCTACCAGGAAACGCGTGGTGTCCGTGCCCCGTTTGATGATCGTGAATGGGCCCGCTTTGCTTTGGCCTGGAGCCGCGGCCTGACGCTTTCCAGCGATTCGCGCAGCATACGCCCAGGACAGATTTTTATTGCGCTTCAGGGCGAATCGTTCGATGGCCATGCTTATTTGGCGCAGGTTCAAGAAGCGGGTGCGGGCGGCGCCATCGTGGCGCATCGGGACGACTCGCTCAGCCTGCCACAGTTTGTACTGGGCGATACGCGCCAGGCACTGATTCATATCGGCACCGCATGGCGTCGCCAGTTCCTGCTTCCCGTGATCGGTGTTGCGGGCAGTAACGGTAAAACAACCACCAAGGAAATGATTGCGTCGATATTGCGAGCTTGGTTGGGCGCCGATGCGAGCGTTGCAACGCAAGGCAATCTGAATAACGACATCGGCGTGCCCTTGACGGTCTTGCGTCTGAGCGACGCACATAGGGCGGGCGTGTTCGAACTGGGCATGAATCATCCCGGAGAAATTGCACTGTTGGCGCGTATCGCCCAGCCCACGGTGGGGTTGGTGAATAACGCGCAGCGGGAACATCAGGAATTCATGCACACCGTTGAAGCGGTCGCCAGAGAAAACGGCGCCATACTCGAAGCCTTGCCACTGGACGGCGTTGCTGTGTTTCCTGGTGATGACGAATATACCGAGTTGTGGCGCACGTTGTCGGCACCTCGCAAGGTTCTGGATTTTGGATTTGAATCGCGCTTTGCGGTGTATGCGGATCAAATTCACGCGGAGCCAACCCAAACGGTGTGCCAGTTGCATGTGCCTGTTGGCAGCGCGAGCCTGACGTTATCTGCGCCCGGCTTGCACAACCTGCGCAACGCGCTTGCCGCGGCCGCTTGCGCCTGCGCTGCCGGGGCGCCGCTGTCGGCGATTGTGCAGGGCATCGCTGCGTTCAACCCTGTGTCTGGGCGCATGCAGCCTCGTCAGCTTGCCGGTGGATTTCAGCTGATAGATGATACTTACAATGCCAACCCTGATTCGGTTCGGGCGGCAATCGATGTGCTGGCGCAACTGCAAGGCAAGAAGATTCTGGTGCTTGGCGATATGGGCGAGGTGGGTGCAAACGGCCCTGCGATGCACGCGGAGGTGGGTGCATATGCCCACGAAAAGGGAATTGAAGTTTTGTTGACGTTCGGTCCGGCCTGCGCATATGCGGCTGAGGCCTTTGGGGCTGCTGCCCAGGCATTCGACGCTATCGATGCGCTGAATGATCACCTGTTGACCCTCCTTCCAGCCCATATCCTTGTCAAGGGATCGCGCAGTATGCGCATGGAACGAGTGGTGCGAGCGCTTGAAGAAAAATTAATAAACCACGAAGAAGGGGCTCGCCATGCTACTTGAACTGGCGCGTTGGCTATCGGATTCACATATACGTTCCTTTAGCGTGTTTGAATATATTACGTTCCGGGCTGTGCTGGCATGCGGTACCGCATTGTTGATCGGCTTGTTTGCGGGACCGCGCGTAATCCGCAAGCTGACCGAACTGAAAATTGGACAGGCCGTGCGTTCGTATGGTCCCGAATCGCATCTGCAAAAAAATGGTACGCCTACGATGGGCGGTGTGCTGATTTTGATTTCCATAGGCGTGAGTACGTTGTTGTGGGCCGACTGGACCAATCGCTTTGTATGGGTTGTCTTGCTGGTGACTTTCGGCTTTGGCTGGATAGGCTGGGCCGATGATTACAAGAAGGTGGTCAATCGCGATCCCGAAGGCATGTCGTCACGGCGCAAGTTTTTCTGGCAGGCCTTGATTGGCGCCGTCGCCGCTGTGTACTTGAGCTTCGCGGTTTCGGCACCGGCCAATGCTGAGCTCTGGCCTTTGTTCCGTGACTGGATACTTAGCGGTCTGACGATGCCTTTGCCTACGCGCGCTGACCTTATCGTGCCATTTTTCAAGAGCGTGAGCTATCCGCTAGGCGTGTTCGGCTTCGTCGCGTTGACCTGGCTGGTGATTGTCGGGGCCAGTAATGCGGTCAATCTTACCGATGGCCTCGACGGATTGGCCATCATGCCTACTGTCATGGTGGGTAGCGCGCTGGGCATTTTTGCGTATGTCGTCGGGCGTGTCGATTATTCGAAGTATTTACTGTTCCCTTATATACCCGGCGCTTCTGAGTTGATGGTGCTATGCGCCGCGATTGCGGGCGCTGGTCTGGCGTTCCTGTGGTTCAACGCCTATCCCGCCCAGGTGTTCATGGGCGACGTTGGGGCGTTAGCACTGGGCGGCGCGCTGGGGACCATCGCTGTCATTGTGCGCCAGGAAATCGTGCTTTTCATCATGGGCGGTGTTTTCGTCGTGGAAACGCTCTCTGTGATGTTGCAGGTTGCCTGGTTCAAGTACACGAAAAGGCGTTATGGAGAAGGGCGGCGGATTTTCCGCATGGCGCCTTTGCATCATCATTTTGAAGTAACTGGCTGGAAAGAAACCCAGGTGGTTGTGCGGTTCTGGATTATTAGCATGATGCTTGTGCTTATTGGCTTGGCAAGTTTGAAATTGCGATGAACACACTGACTTTTCCTTCGCTACGTGTCGATGGCCTGACCTTGATTCTGGGTCTGGGTGAGACCGGCGCGGCCGCAGCACTTTGGTGCGCGCAGCACGGCGCGTCATTGCGCGTACTGGATACGCGCATGCAGCCGGGTGGATTATCGCTGTTGCAGGAAAAACTGGATGCATCGCGTGTCGACTATCGATTCGGGCCGGAAGTGTTCACTGAAGACGCCTTGCGCGACGTCCACACCATTGTGTTGAGTCCGGGCCTGGCGCCCTCGCAAGAGCCGATCAGCGCATTTCTTGAGTTGGCTGCGCAACGTCATATCGAGGTGGTGGGCGAGATAGAACTTTTCGCCCGTGCATTGGCCGACATGGCGCAGCAGGGCTATAAGCCGAATGTGCTTGCTGTAACCGGCACGAACGGCAAGACGACAGTCACGGCGATGGCGCGCCAGTTGGTGCAGGCCAGTGGGCGCAGCGTACGGGCAGCGGGCAATATCAGCCCGGCTGCATTGACCGCGTTGCAAGAGGCCTTGCAAGCAGATCAATTGCCCGATGTTTGGGTGCTGGAGCTGTCCAGCTTCCAGCTTGAGTCCATTCATTCATTGGCGCCCGATGCCGCCGTGGTATTGAACGTAACGCAAGACCATTTGGATTGGCACGGCTCGATGCAGGCTTATGCAGCGGCAAAGGCCAAGTTGCTGGCGATGTCGAAAATTGCGATCGTCAATCGCGACGACCCTATCGTGCTGGACATGGTGGCCGACATCAAGAGCGTGGCCGTGCGCAGCTTTGGGCGCGACCTTCCTGAATTGGAAGGGGATCTGGGATTGGAAAACAGCAATGGCATGCAGTGGCTTGCCGCGATGGATTTGTCCGATTTCGATCAGCCTATCGTCACATCGCGCCGCAAGAAGCCGGTGTCAGAGCCAGTGCGCGGGCCGGGCCGGGCTACGCGCTTGATGCCCATGGATGCTTTGCGGGTGCGCGGCCAGCACAATGCACTGAATGCGTTGGCCGCTTTGGCCCTGGCGCGTAGCCTGGGACTTGGTTGGGCAAGCATGCTGCATGCATTAAGGGATTACCTTGGCGAGCCGCACCGCATGGAATTTATACGAACGATTGATGGCGTCGATTTCGTCAATGACAGTAAGGGCACGAACGTCGGGGCGACTGTCGCCGCACTGGAAGGCATGGGCCATCCTGTCGTGTTGATCGCTGGCGGCCTGGGTAAAGGACAGGATTTCACGCCGCTGGCCAAGGCGGTAAGCGCTCACGCCCGCGCCGTCATCCTATTTGGGCAGGATGCCGAGCTTATTGAACAGGCTCTGGATGCGGTTCAAGCGCCTGTCGAGCGGGTGTCATCTTTGGAGCTGGCGGTTAAGCGCAGCCTTGGTCTGGCACAAGCCGGCGATACGGTTTTGCTTTCGCCCGCCTGCGCCAGCATGGACATGTTCAAGAACTATGGGCATCGTGGCGACTGCTTTGTTGCCGAGGTCAACGAGTTGGCCCTGGATCGCGGGGAGGTGGCATGAGTCTGTTCGCTGACTTGACTTCAAGTGTCAACGCCGTGAGACCCGGTCGCACGACCATGCCTAGTTTCGATATTTTTATGATCGTTGCTGCCAGCACGCTGGTGCTGTTCGGCCTGTTGATGGTGTATTCGGCATCTATCGCGCTGGCCGATGGCCCGCGCTACGAAAGCTACGGCCGGTTTTATTTTGTCATCAGACACGGCCTGTTCATTATGGTGGGGCTGTTTTGCGCATTGTTCGCAGTCAGCATACCGATGAAGGTTTGGCAAAAATTCGCTGTGCCGCTATTTCTCCTTTGCCTGCTGTTACTGGTGGTGGTGCTTATTCCAGGTATTGGGCGTGAAGTCAACGGCGCCCGGCGCTGGTTGCCATTGGGCCCGATTAATTTCCAGCCTTCGGAACTGATGAAGTTGGCCGTATTGTTGTATGCGGCGGACTACACCGTGCGTAAGCAAGAGCATATGCAGAATTTCGTGCGGGGCTTTCTACCTATGGCCTGCGCATTGGCAGTGGTCGGCATGGTATTGCTGCTGGAACCTGACCTGGGTGCCTTCATGGTGATTGTGGCGATTGCCGTAGGCATCCTGTTCATCGGCGGCATCAACGGCAAGCTGTTTTCTGTGCTGTTAAGCATTATGGTTGGCAGCTTCCTGTTGCTGATCTGGCTTTCGCCTTGGCGTCGTGAACGTTTGTTCGTTTACCTGGATCCCTGGAATCCCGATAACGCGTACGGTAGCGCCTATCAGTTGTCGCATTCTCTTATCGCGTTAGGCCGGGGCGAATGGTTTGGCGTAGGACTGGGCGCCAGCATTGAAAAGCTGCACTACCTGCCAGAAGCGCATACCGACTTTATCGTGGCGGTTATCGGCGAAGAGCTTGGATTCGTAGGGGTCAGCTGCCTCATCGCGTTGTTCGTCTATATGATTTGGCGCGGCTTCGAGATCGGACGCCAGGCAATCGCCATGGAACGCATTTTCAATGGCCTGGTGGCGCAGGGCGTGGCGCTGTGGTTTGGCGTTCAGGCCTTCATCAATATTGGCGTATGCGTGGGCCTGTTGCCTACCAAAGGGTTGACGCTGCCCTTGGTTAGCTATGGCGGGTCAGGCATTGTGATGAATCTGGTTGCCGTGGCGTTGTTGCTTCGAGTCGATTTCGAGAATCGCAATCTTATGCGAGGTAAGCGGACATGAGTACGACCTCGACATTGTTGATTATGGCGGGCGGCACAGGAGGGCATATCATGCCCGGGCTGGCCGTGGCGCATGAAATGAAGGCGCGGGGTTGGCGTGTATTGTGGCTCGGGCATCCCGAGCGCATGGAGGGCAAGCTGGTGCCGCCGCAAGGGTTCGAACTCGTGCCTTTGCGCTTTGCCGGTGTCAGGGGCAAAGGCCCTCTGGCATTGCTTAAGCTGCCTTACACCTTGGTGCGCGCATGCCTGCAGGCTCGTAAAGCCCTGCGGCAAGTACGGCCAGACGTCGTGCTGGGCATGGGCGGCTATGTCGCTTTTCCGGGCGGGATGATGGCCGCTTTGCAGCGTACGCCAGTCGTTGTGCATGAACAGAATGCTGTTGCCGGTACGGCGAATCGCTGGCTGGCAAAATTGGCGACCAAAGTGCTGGTCGGTTTCCCTGGCGCCTTGCCTGGTGCAGTAATGGTAGGCAATCCGGTCAGGCAGGCCTTGGTGCAGGTAGCGCCCGCCGAGCAGCGCTATGCGGGACGCGAAGGGCCTTTGCGCTTATTGGTCGTCGGGGGCAGTCTTGGCGCGGCAGCCTTGAATACCGTCGTGCCTCAGGCACTGGCGCAACTGCCGGAGCATGAACGGCCCTTGGTCACGCATCAGGCTGGCGAGAAGCACCTGGCAGGTCTGCGCAATACCTACGAGAACGCTGGCGTCACGGCTCAGTGTCATGCCTTTATTGACGATATGGCGGCGGCCTTGTCGCATGCCGATATCGTTATCTGCCGGGCCGGCGCCATGACTGTGGCCGAAGTGGCCGCAGTTGGCGTCGCAGCCCTGTTCGTTCCCTTGCCGCACGCCATAGACGATCATCAAACGGCTAACGCCCGCTACTTGAGCGATTGCCATGGCGGCTGGCTACAAAAACAATCCGAGCTGACGGCTGAGTGGCTTGCCCAGTGGTTGCGTGGGATTACCCGCGCCGAACTGGCGGAAGTCGCCCGTCATGCTCATGAGCATGCTTGCTTGAATGCAACCCGCCTGATTGCGGACGCGTGTGAACAATCGGTCAGGAGAAAGGCGTGAAGCATCGTATTCAAAGCATACATTTTGTAGGCATCGGCGGATCCGGAATGAGTGGGATCGCCGAGGTGATGCTGACGCTGGGATACTCTATTAGCGGTTCCGATATACAGGAATCTGCGGTGACTCGTCGTTTAGCGGGATTGGGCGCGCGTATTGTCATCGGTCACCAGGCAGAGAACATCAAGGGGGCGGGCGCTCTGGTTACCTCCACCGCCGTCTCGGGCGATAACCCGGAAGTGCTTGCGGCGCGTGCCGCGCGTGTTCCAGTGGTTCCGCGCGCGTTGATGCTGGCCGAGTTGATGCGTTTGAAACGCGGTATTGCCGTGGCCGGAACGCATGGCAAGACAACCACCACCAGCCTGGTTGCCAGCGTGCTGGCGGCAGGGGATCTGGATCCAACTTTCGTTATCGGCGGCCGGCTCAATTCCGCGGGGGCCAATGCGCGCCTGGGGCAGGGCGACTTTATTGTGGTTGAGGCCGACGAGTCCGATGCTTCATTCCTGAATTTGTTGCCGGTGATGGCGATCATCACCAACATCGATGTGGATCATATGGACACCTATGGCCACGATGTTGCGCGATTGAAAAGCGCTTTTATTGAATTTACGCATCGCTTGCCGTTCTATGGCACCGCTGTCTTGTGCAGCGATGATGCCAATGTGCGTGAAATTATTCCCTTCGTATCGCGGCCTGTGACGACTTACGGCATCGATACTGACGCCCAGGTACGCGCCGTCAACCTTCGCGCCGATGGCACGGTCATGCGTTTCGATGTTGAAAGGCAAGGCGCAACCGGTGAGCTGCCGGTGATGTCGGTAGCGCTTAATTTGCCAGGTCGCCATAACGTGCTGAATGCGTTGGCCGCCATTGCCGTGGCGACTGAGTTGGGCGTTCAGGACTCGGCGATTGCCGAAGCCCTTGCCAACTTTAATGGCGTTGGCCGCCGTTTTACCCAGGTGGGCGATTTCGCTGTCTCGGAAAAACAGGGGGCGGGTACGTTCACGCTCATTGACGATTACGGTCATCATCCGGTCGAAATGGCAGCAACCCTGGCTGCGGCGCGTGGCGCTTGGCCGCAGCGCCGTATCGTGCTGGCGTTTCAGCCGCACAGGTATACACGCACCCGCGATTGCTTCGAGGATTTTGTCCGTGTCCTGGGGCAGGCCGACGCCGTTTTGCTGACAGACGTTTACTCGGCTGGCGAATCGCCGCTGGTGGCGGCCGACGGCAGGGCGCTGGCGCGCGCACTTCGCGTCGCAGGGCGTGTCGAGCCGGTATTTATTGAGGATGTGGCCGAGCTGCCGCAAGCCATTCTGGATTTCGTGCGTGACGGTGATGTTGTTGTGGTAATGGGCGCGGGCTCGATCAGCCGCGTGCCTGCGCAAATAGGAGAGCTTGCATGAAAGGGAATTTTGGCCGCGTAGGCGTGTTGTACGGCGGTCGTTCGGCCGAGCGGGAAGTGTCGCTGATGTCGGGTCAGGGTGTGCATGAAGCGTTGCGCAGCGCGGGCATCGATGCACAGTTGTTTGATACCGGACGGTATACGCTGGTCGACTTGATCAATGCGGGTTTTGACCGCGTGTTCATTGCCTTGCACGGTCGCTATGGCGAAGATGGAACGCTGCAGGGCGCATTGGAGTTATTGAATCTGCCTTACACCGGTAGCGGTCCATTGGGGTCGAGCCTGTCCATGGACAAGATTATGACCAAGAAGGTCTGGTTACAGCAACAACTGCCAACGCCTGCTTTCGCGGTACTGACGCAAGACTCGGACCTGGATCAGGTTGCGCGTGATCTGGGCCTGCCCATGATCATCAAGCCGCCACATGAAGGCTCCACGCTGGGCGTAACCAAGGTCGATGAGCTAGCCCAACTGCATAGCGCCTACACACTTGCGTCGCAGTACGACGATGACGTGCTGGCCGAGCAATTCATCAAGGGTCGCGAGTTGACCGTGCCGCTTCTGGGTAGCGGCAAGACGGCCCGAGCCTTGCCGATTATCGAAATCGTCGCGCCCGATGGCAACTACGACTACGAACACAAATATGTTTCCAATGACACGCAATATGTTTGCCCGGCCGAACTGGCTCCGGAACTGACCGAGTCAATTCTGCGCATTGCCGAACAGGCTTATGTCGCACTGGGTTGCGAAGGCTGGGGGCGCGCGGATTTCATGCTGGACGAAGCAGGCAAGCCCTGGCTGCTGGAAATGAATACATCGCCCGGCATGACCAGCCATTCGCTGGTTCCCATGGGCGCGAAAGCGGCCGGCATGACCTATGCCGAATTGTGCGTAGAAATATTGTCCACGGCGCGCTGCAAAGTGCAGCAGCCTTCGGCCGCTTGAACAGGAGTCCATTGTGTTTTCCGACGCTCGCTTGACTAACTTCATTGCAAATACGCTGGCACTGCTGGCTGTATTGGCAATGATCGCGGGCGGCGTCGCCTGGATTGCGCAGCGGCCGTATTTTGCCATTGGAAAAATACAAATAGAACCGATGCAAGCCGATACACTGAATTACGTCTCTGCATCCAGTGTTCGGGCGACAATAGAAGGGAAAATCACAGGCAACTTTTTTTCTCTCGACTTGAATACGACTCGGGAGCTGATTGAAACGGTGCCGTGGATTCGTCATGCGCGCATACGCCGGGTATGGCCCAATGCGTTAGCGGTACAGATCGAAGAGCAACAGCCATTGGCATTGTGGAATGAAGATCAGATGATCAACACCTGGGGAGAGGCTTTTGATGCCGACCAGGAAGAGGTTAATGACGACGCCGACCTTCCCCAGCTGAACGGGCCTGAAAGCTCCGAACGGCTGGTGGTGCAACGTTATGCTGAAATCGCTCGTTGGTTCGCGCCGCTTAATCTGCGAGTTCAAGAAGTGACACTCAGCCCGCGCTATGCATGGGAAGTCAAACTTTCCGATGGCGTCCACTTGAGCCTGGGCCGTGACCCCGCTGCAGATGTTGCCGATCCCCACGGCCGTGCCGGTGCGTTGCCATTTGCAGCGCGCATCGAACGCTTCGTCCAGGCTTGGCCGACATTGACGCAGCGGCTTGACGGCCGCGCCATCAGTAACGCCGATTTACGATATTCCAACGGATTTGCTATTACGTTGGCCCCTGTTTCCAATACCCCTAACAAATAAAGACTATGACCCGTGACATCAAGGACCTGATCGTTGCACTCGATATCGGCACCAGTAAAGTGGTGGCCGTAGTGGCTGAGATTTTGCCAGAAGGGCGCTTCGAAGTGCTGGGCCTGGGCCAACACGAATCCCAGGGAATGCGTAAAGGCGTTGTGGTCAATATTGAATCCACCGTCAACTCGATCCAGCGCGCGCTGGAAGAAGCAGAGTTGATGGCTGACTGCAAGATTCGCGAGGTTTATACCGGCATCGCCGGCAGCCACATCACCAGTTTCAACTCCAGCGGCATGGTGGCTGTAAAGGACAAAGAGGTTACCGCCACCGATGTCGCCCGTGTTATCGAAACAGCCAAAGCGGTCAATATTCCTACTGACCAGCAGGTGTTGCATGTGCTGACCCAGGAATTCATTGTCGATTCTCAAGAAGATATTCGTGAACCCATAGGGATGAGCGGCCTGCGCCTGGAAGTGCGCGTGCATATTGTGACCGGCGCCGTCAGTGCCGCCCAGAATATTGTGAAGTGCGTGCGCCGTTGCGGCCTGGAAGTACAAGACTTGATTTTGCAGCCCCTGGCCTCCAGCCTGGCTTGCCTGACGTCGGACGAGAAAGAGTTGGGTGTTGTGCTGGTCGACATTGGCGGCGGCACGACTGACATCGCCATTTATACGGGCGGTGCGATTCGCCACACGGCGGTTGTTCCTATCGCAGGCGACCAGATTACCAGCGATATCGCCGCCATGCTGCGCACACCGACGCCTGACGCTGAAGAAATCAAGCTGCGCTTCGGGATTGCCAAGCAAGTACTGGCCAACGCCGACGAGCACATCGAAGTGCCAGGTCTGGGTGACCGTCCCAACCGCCAGGTCAAACGTCAGGCTTTGGGTGCCGTGATCGAGCCGCGCATTGAAGAGTTGTTTACTTTCGTTCAGCAAATCGTTCGCGAATCAGGCTACGAAGACTTGCTGGCCTCGGGCGTGGTCCTGACCGGCGGCACATCGCTGATGCCGGGTGTTGTGGAACTGGCCGAAGATGTTTTTTTGAAACCGGTGCGTGTGGGCGTTGCCGCCTACGAAGGCAGCCTGGCCGATGTCATGCACAATCCGCGTTTCTCCACGGTGATGGGCCTGTTGTCAGAGGCTCGTTTGCAGCGTGCCAGGGGACGTAAGGTCGCCCAGCAAAAAGGCAGCTTCAAGACGCTGCTGGCGCGTATGAAAGAGTGGTTTATGAATTAGGACCTAACGGTCCTAAAGGGCAGGCGGCATAAGTCTGCTCTCCGGAAGGGTTTCAAATCAGATGCGAGCCAAAGCTGGCATCTCCTTTAAAACTATTCCGCGCAATAAGTAGTGCAGGGGAAATTTTTATATTTATCGTTTTTCTGGATATGTGAGGGAGTCAATCATGATGAATTTTGAAATGCTCGATACGAGCGCAAACGGGACCGTAATCAAAGTTGTAGGGGTGGGCGGCGCAGGCGGCAACGCTGTCGCGCATATGATTCGTTCAGGTGTCAACGGCGTTGATTTCATTTGCGCCAATACCGATGCGCAAGCGTTGGCCACTAGCGAAGCACCAGTGCAGATTCGTTTGGGCCGCACCGGTCTGGGCGCTGGCGCCAAGCCCGAGCAAGGCCGCGCAGCCGCCGAAACGGCGCGTGAAGAAATCCGTGCAGCCTTGACCGGCGCGCACATGGTGTTTATTACGGCTGGCATGGGCGGCGGCACAGGAACAGGCGCCGGCCCCGTTGTGGCTGAAGTGGCCAAGGAACTCGGCATCCTGACCGTTGGCGTGGTCACCAAGCCATTCTCGTTTGAAGGCAATAAGCGCCTGAAAATGGCTGAAGATGGTATTGCAGAGCTGTCCAAACATGTGCATTCGCTGATCGTCGTGCTGAACGAAAATCTGTACGACTTGATGGATGACGACGCAACGCAAGAAGATTGCTTCAAATCCGCCGACGATGTGCTGCATAATGCTTGCGCCGGTATCGCTGAAATCATCAACGTTGAAGGGAACGTTAACGTTGACTTCGAAGACGTCAAGACCATTATGGGCGAGCAGGGCCAAGCGATGATGGGTACTTCCATTGCCGCTGGCACCGATCGTGCGCGTGTTGCGGCCGAGCGTGCCATTGCTTGCCCGCTGCTGGAAGGCGTGGACTTGCACGGCGCACGTGGCATGCTGGTCAACATTACAGCAAGCCGCACCTTGAAAATGCGCGAAACGCGTGAAATCATGGATACGATCCGCAGCTATGCCGCCGACGATGCCACCATCGTTTTCGGTACCGCTTATGACGAATCCATGGGTGAGAACCTGCGTGTAACGGTCGTGGCGACCGGCTTGGGCCGCACTGTGTCGCGTCCTCAGCTGGTTCAGAATGTTTCCGAGGTTTACCGTACGGGAACCGACAATATGCCGATGATTGGCGGGCATGACTTCGCCAGTTCAGACGTTCCTGCCGTGATTCGCAACCCGCGCAGCCAGGCTTCGGCCCAGGTGCGCGCCCTGGAAACTGCTGGTATGGACCACTTCGATATTCCTGCCTTCCTGCGCAAGCAGGCGGACTGAATCTCGAGGCCAAGGCCTAGAAAAGCAACAAATCCAGCTCTCACATGTCTGCCGGGCGTTTAGTCGCCCGACCAGGCCCGATTGACGCACTTTCTCTCTTCCCCGAGAGAGTGCGTCGTCGCGTTTCTATATCATGCGTTTGCGCATTGGTTTGAAACACATGTATTTAGTGGTTAACCCTGAATGCGGTTACACTACCCTGTCATATATTTGCCATTTACTGGCATGGAATCGGTTCACTAACGAATATGCTACGTCAACGCACCATACAGAAATCCATCAGTACCAAAGGGGTCGGTTTGCACTCCGGACGCCGGGTCGAAATCACCCTGCGCCCCGCCGCGCCCGATACCGGTATTGTGTTTCACCGCGTTGATCTCCCTGAAGTGGTTGACTTGCCCGCCCGGGCGGATCAGGTTGGCAATACTCGCATGGCTTCGGTGTTGCAGCAAGGCAACGTACGTGTTTCCACGGTCGAGCACTTGATGTCGGCATTGGCCGGTTTGGGCGTCGATAATCTGCATGTCGACCTGACTGGGGAAGAAGTTCCCATCATGGATGGCAGCGCCGGTACGTTCGTCTATTTGTTGCGCTCAGCGGGCTTGCAAGAGCAAATGGCTCCCAAGCAGTTTCTGCGGGTTCTAAAAACCGTGGAAGTGCGCGAAGGCGAGGGCGACGACTTGAAATGGGCGCGCCTGGAACCCTATAACGGCTTTGCATTGTCGTTTGCCATCGATTTCCACCATCCAGCTATTAATTCCACGGCGAATTTTGCCGAGGTCGATTTTGAAAAAGATTCTTACGTCAAGACAATCGCGCGTGCGCGCACCTTCGGCTTTGTCAGCGAGGTCGAGGCCCTAAGGGCGGCCGGTCTGGCCCGCGGCGGCAGTCTTGATAACGCTATTGTCATGGACGAGTATCGCGTCCTGAACACAGATGGTCTGCGGTACGACGACGAGTTCGTCAAGCATAAAATTCTGGATGCCATCGGCGACTTGTATCTTATTGGCAAGCCGCTGGTTGCACGTTACGTCGCATGCAAATCAGGGCATGGGCTTAACAATCAGTTGGCGCGGGCCTTGCTTGCGCAGCAAGACAGTTGGGAACTCATCAGTTACGAGTCTCCCGAAGCCGCTCCGAAGTCGTTTAGCCAGGAATGGAAGTTCGCCTGAGCGTTTCCGTTTGACTTGCTGGCGCCAGGCTAGGGTCAGCGTACTTTGTGACGGGAAAGCAACTGTTGGATAGCGTCGGCCAGTGGGCCGGGCCGTAGCTTGTCTTGAAGTTCGGCAAAGGCATTCAGGGCTTGATCGCCCAGCGGCTCTACTTGGCGCTGCGCTGTTTTTGTCTCTGTCTTTAGCAGGCTTACTTGAACCTTGACGCTGATTTCGTTAAGGTTCCATCCACTGTCGTTCAGTAGCAGCAGGATGCGGGGCGCTAGCTGTCGAAGTTTGGACGCATATGCCGCGCTGGGAACTGCCAGCGTAATTTCCTGTCTGTCTATACGGGCGACTCTGCATACTGCCGCCAAGGCAGGGGGCAGGGCATTTTTAGTCGCGTTTTCCACAGCTATCAGGTTGCGTGCCGTTGCAAGCACCTGTGAGCTCTGTTGATTGCCGCCTAACCAGCTTACCGCCAAGGTGGCGGACGGCTCCTTGTTAGAGGGGCGCGGGGGGTTAACGGGGCGGAACGTGCGCAGCATTTATTGAGGGCTAGAGTGAAGAAATTATTTATTAAGGATCAGCTTGTTGATTCTAACGGCAAATACTTACGGATTACCGTGATTTCGCTGATGGCGGGTGCGGCCATGGTTGTTTCGGCCGTTGCGGGCGCCTGGGTGCAGTCTCAACTAAGCGTGCGTCCGGCCTTGGATCCCGAGCAAAGCCGTGTGATCGCCGAGCAGGCATCGCGCGATTCGGCCTATATCCGGGAGAACGTCAGTTTGCTGGCGGCGAAAGTGGGCGATTTGCAGGCCAAGCTAATCAGCATGGACGGTCTAAGCAAGCGGGTGGCGGATGTCGCCGGGGTGTCCTACACCGATCCCGAGATCCAGGCCAATATGGAACAGTCTACCGTACCTGTCATGGACTATATCACCGACGAGCAGGGGGCGGCCTGGTCGGCCCAGGGGCTGGGTCAGCAACTTGACTCGCTTTCTCAGCAGCTTTCCGATCAGAAAGACTGGTTTGCCATGCTCGACCTCGTATTGACCAAGCGGGCCGGCACCGAAGCGCGGTTGCCCACCTTTTCGCCAGTCAACTATCCTTACTTAAGCTCATCTTTCGGATGGCGGCGCAATCCTGTGACGGGACGCCACGCCATGCACGAAGGCCTGGACTTTGCCGCCCCCAAAGGGGCGCCTATTTATGCAGCATCGGGCGGTGTGGTGACCGAGGCTCGCTATGTGCCGGGATACGGAAAGCTGGTCGAGATCAGTCACGGCAACGGTTTGGTCACTCGTTATGCGCATGCCTCGTCCATTAGCGTGAAGCAAGGCGACGTGGTTGAAAAAGGGCAGGCGATCGCGCGTGTCGGCTCCACCGGACGCTCCACAGGTTCGCATTTGCACTTCGAGGTCCGCATGGCTGGCCACGCGCTGGATCCAACCTTATTTCTGGCCAAGCAGCAGGCTACGGATCAGCTCGTGGCGCATGCCTCCGCAGGGGATGAAGCCATTGGCCCACAGGTGCGTTAAACT
Organism: Pollutimonas bauzanensis; assembly: GCF_040393045.1. GTDB lineage: Bacteria > Pseudomonadota > Gammaproteobacteria > Burkholderiales > Burkholderiaceae_B > Pollutimonas > Pollutimonas bauzanensis_A. Next base: position 18,667 of record NZ_JBEBUX010000028.1, read on the forward strand.
GTATCGTTTTCCTGCGGTTTCATCCGCCAACTTAAAAAAGACAAGCATGCGGACTTTCGCGTTTATGCGCAGGAAGTAAGCGTCAACGACACAAGAATGGTTTCTCTGCTAAAAAAGCTCATTGGTAGCCGTAACGACCGGATACTTAAGCAGTATCGCAAGCAAGTGGCGCAGATCAATGCGCACGAACCCAAAGTGGCAGCGTTGTCTGACGACGAACTCAAGGCGAAAACCGTAGCGTTTCGCCAGCAGATCGCCGAAGGCACCTCTCTGGATGACTTGTTGCCCGAGGCGTTCGCCGTCGTTCGAGAGGCCAGCAAACGCGTCTTTGGCATGCGCCATTTCGATGTCCAGATGCTTGGCGGCATTGCTTTGCACAACGGCAAGATCGCAGAAATGCGTACCGGCGAAGGCAAAACCCTGATGGCGACATTGGCGGTTTACCTTAACGCTCTGGCTGGCAACGGCGTTCATGTCGTTACCGTCAACGACTATCTGGCGCGTCGTGACGCCCAGTGGATGGGGCGCCTGTATGGCTTTCTGGGCATGTCCGTGGGCGTTGTGGTGCCTCAGCAGGAAAACGAGGAAAAGCGCGCTGCTTACGCGGCCGATATCACATACGGCACGAACAACGAATACGGCTTTGACTACCTGCGCGACAATATGGAATACCGCGCAGAAGATCGTCGCCAGCGCATGTTGTCTTACGCCATCGTCGACGAGGTCGACTCGATTCTTATCGACGAGGCGCGTACTCCGCTTATTATTTCCGGCCAGGCTGAAGATAATACCGAGCTCTACGTGCGCATGAATGCGGTGCCGCCTTTGCTTACGCGCATGGCATCCGAGCCCAAGCCGCAGGAACCCGAGCCCGAAGGCGACTTCTGGGTTGATGAAAAAGGCCAGCAGGTTCATATTTCGGAAGCCGGCCATGTGAAGGCCGAGCAAATCCTGGTGAATATTGGCGTGCTGCCTGACGGCGAGTCGCTATACGACCCACGCAATATCTCGCTAATGCACCACCTTATGGTGGCATTGCGCGCACATAATTTGTTCTTTCGCGACCAGCAGTATGTCGTGCAAGGTGACGAAATCGTTATTGTTGACGAGTTCACCGGTCGCATGATGGCCGGTCGCCGCTGGTCCGATGGCCTGCACCAGGCCGTCGAGGCCAAGGAAGGCGTCAAGATCCAGAACGAAAATCAGACGCTGGCATCCATTACTTTCCAGAACTACTTCCGTATGTATGGCAAGTTGGCCGGCATGACGGGTACCGCCGATACCGAAGCCTATGAATTCCAGGAAATCTATTCCCTGGAAACGGTCATCATTCCGACCAATCGGCCTATGGCGCGTATCGATCAGAACGATCAGGTCTTCAAGACCGATGGTGAGAAATACAACGCCATACTTGCGGATATCAAAGATTGCCACGAGCGCGGCCAGCCTGTCCTCGTGGGGACGACCAGTATCGAAAACTCCGAGCTCTTGGCGGGCTTGTTGGATAAAGCCAAACTGCCGCACGAAGTGCTCAACGCCAAGCAGCATGCTCGCGAAGCCGAAATCGTGGCCGAGGCGGGTAAGCCTGGCCACATTACCATCGCCACGAACATGGCTGGTCGCGGTACCGACATCGTGCTTGGCGGCAGCGTCGAGAAGCAGGTCGACCTGCTTCGGGCTGACGACTCTCTTTCCCCGGAAGAGAAAGAACAACGTATTGAAACGATCAAGGCCGAATGGGCGCCCGCCAATCAGGCCGTCAAGGCGGCCGGCGGTTTGCGCATTATCGGTACCGAGCGGCACGAGTCCCGGCGTATCGATAATCAGTTGCGTGGCCGTGCGGGTCGCCAGGGCGATCCAGGCTCCTCGCGGTTCTATTTGTCGCTGGAAGACTCCCTGATGCGCATCTTTGCAGGTGATCGCGTGCGAGCCATCATGGAACGCCTGCGCCTGCCAGAGGGCGAGCCTATCGAGGCACGCATGGTGTCGCGCTCGATCGAATCCGCGCAACGCAAGGTTGAAGGCCGCAACTTCGACATACGCAAGCAATTGCTTGAGTACGATGACGTGTCCAACGATCAGCGCAAGGTGCTGTACACGCAGCGCAACGAAGTGCTGGAATCGGCCGATGTCTCTGAAACCATGGCTAACCTTCGACAGGCAGCCATGGCCGAGCAGTTCCATGCATACATTCCGGCGGGCTCCATGGAAGAGCAGTGGGATGTCCCAGGTTTGCAGACGGCGCTCGAAGCCGAATGGCAATTGTCCCTGCCGCTAGTGGAAATGCTGGAAAAAGAACCTGATCTGACCGAAGAAGACTTGCTCGAACGAGTCATTGCCGAGGCAAATCGCGTGTATCAGGCCAAGGTTGACCTGGTCGGCCAGGAAGGTTGGGCTCCATTCGAACGCTCCATGTTGCTGCAGTCTATCGACACACACTGGCGAGGTCATTTGTCGTCGCTTGATCACCTGCGTCAGGGCATTCATTTGCGCGGCTATGCGCAGAAAGATCCCAAGCAAGAGTACAAGCGTGAAGCGTTTGAATTGTTCTCGGATATGCTGGACCGTATTCGCAATGAAGTTGTGCGGGTCCTAATGACGGTCAAGATCCAGTCGCCCGAGCAAGTCGAGGTAGAAGAGCCCGAACCCAGGCTGGACAACGTGACGTATCATCATTCCGATTACGATGCGGCGTTAAGCGGGGAAGACCCCGGCATAGCCCAGACGCCGGCTGCCTTGGCGGTGGCCAGCGCCGGCATGCCCAAGGTGGGCCGCAACGATGCTTGCCCTTGCGGCAGCGGCAAGAAGTACAAGCACTGCCACGGTAAGCTGGCGTAACGCCAGGCAGTTATTGGCAGTAAGGCCGGATCGTGCGTCTTTGGACGCATGATCCGGCTTTTTTTACATCAGGAACACAGTCGCCAGCCCGAGGAATATCAGGAACCCCAGCGAATCGGTGGCGAATGTCAGCAATACTGAAGAACCCATGGCGGGGTCTTTGCCGAAGCGATCGCGCAGTATGGGGATCAGCACGCCCAGCGCAGCGCCAATCAGCATATTACAGATCATGGCCGTCATCATGACGGCCGCAATAGCAATGGAGCCGGAAATTGCCCAGGCAAAGCTGGCTGCAACGAGGCTGCCGCACGCGCCCACCAGAAAGGTGACAGTCAGTTCGCGCTTGACCAGACGCCACGCGTTCGAGCTGGTGACCCGTCCTACTGCCAATGCACGGATAATCATGGTCATCGTCTGGTTGCCTGAGTTGCCGCCTATTCCTGCAACGATAGACATCAAGAACGCCAGGATCACAATTTGGCTTACGGTATCTTCGAAGCGCGATGCCACCAACGAAGCGATTGAGGCCGTACATAGATTGACGAATAGCCACGGGGCGCGGTTGCGCAGCGCATCGAGAACCGGAGCGAAAATATCTTCTTCTTGCAGACCGGCCCGCGACAGGGCTTGCTCCTGGGAGTCTTCCTGGATCACGTCAACCACTTCTGCAATGGTCACACGGCCGATCAGGCGGCCTTTGTCGTCAGTGACGGCCGCTGATACCAAGTCGTAGCGTTCGAAGGCGCCTGCGGCGTCTGCGTCCGAATCCAGCGGGTTTAGTGTCAGGTACTCGGTAGACATTACTTCAGACACCAGCATATCCGGTTCGCGCACCAGTAAAGTGGAAAGCGACAGCGTACCTTGCAGCTTGTCTTCGCGGTCGACCACGAAAATCTGATCGGTGTGGTCGGGCAGTTCGTGCAGGCGCCGCAAATAGCGCAATACGACTTCCAGCGACACATCTTCGCGGACCCGAACCATCTCGAAGTCCATGATGGCGCCGACCGTGTCCTCGGGATAGCCCATGGCCTCGATCAGTTGCGCCCGCTCTTCATCGGTCAGGCCTTTTTGCACTTCGGCAATAACGTCGGGCGGCAGGTCGGCCGCCAAGTCGGCGATTTCGTCGGCATCCATGGTGCCGGTTGCCGCGATCAGATCCTGATGATCCATGGATTTGATCAGGGATTCGCGGGCCCAGTCGTCGACTTCCAGCAGCACGTCGGCGTCATGCTCGGCGCTTACCAACTGCCATACGGCCTGGCGCTCGTGGACGGGCAAGGATTCAAGAATGAAGGCAATGTCAGACGGATGCAAATCGTTGACGATCGATTTGATCTCGTTTTCGTGCCGCCGATGCAGCACGCCTTCCAGAAGATTGGAATCGTCTTCTTCGTCATCGGACTGGCGGCGCGCGAGCGCTTCCACGACTTCCTGTCGTGTCAGTATGGACTGCAGGCGTTGCAATGCCTGTTGCGCGTCTTCGGGATCAAGGCGGCGCGGAATAGCGATAGACACACCTTCTTGAGGTTTGACTGGATGGTCCAACATAGGCAAACCTTGCTTTAAACAGGTGGAAGGGGGCGGCGCTTGCGCTGATCGTCGGTGGCAACGTAGGTAAGAATGGCTTCCGTGACTCTGACGACTTCCAGTTCAAGGCGCTGGCGCTCGGCAAAGACCTCTACCGACACGGTAATTGATGTCGTGCCGACCTTGATGATTTCTGCGTAAAAGCTAAGCAGGTCTCCTACGAAGACCGGCTGCTTGAACGTGAACGAATTGACGGCGATTGTGGCAACACGTCCGGCGGCTCGCCGGGTGGCCGGAATCGAACCAGCGATATCGACTTGCGACATGATCCAGCCGCCGAATACGTCGCCGTGGATATTGGCGTCGGCGGGTTGCGGCATAACACGCAAGACAGCATGGCTTTCTGGAGGAGGTAAAACAGTGCGATGGTTATCGATGCTCAAGGCGTATGGCTCCAGATTTTGATCGGCCTGCCAGGCAACGGCAAGGGGCAGACGGGATATGCTAAATGCCAGCTGCTTCTACAGGTATTTGCGGATCTGTAAAAGCAGCACGTAGCATTTTAACGATAAGTGCGCGCTTGTCCCATTAAACCTTTGTGAATGCTTGCAGCGGACGCCTTTTTTCTTAAGCTGGGGGCTCGGCAAGCCATTGCTTGGCCAGTTCCGCCCAGTAGGTGGCCCCCAATGGGATGAGTTCGTCGTTGAAGTCGTAATTGCCGTTGTGCAGTGTGCAGGGCCCCAGGCCATGGCCTGCCGAGCGATGCTCCCCCTGGCCATTGCCTATCCAAACGTAGCAGCCGGGCTTTTCTTTTAGCATGAAGGCAAAATCTTCCGCGCCCATTGATGGGCGCACGGTTTCATCGACCTGGTTGTCCCCGACGATTTGCTTGAGCACTTGAGCGCAGAAAGCCGCTTCCCGCGGGTGATTGACGGTGGGAGGGTACTTGCGGATAAAGTTGAATTCGGCCGTACAGTTCAGGGCCCGACTGGTGTATTCGGTGATTTCGCCCATGCGCTTTTCGATCAGGTCGAGCGTTTGATCGGAAAAGGTGCGCACGGTGCCTCGCAGCACGGCGTCGTTGGGAATGACGTTGTCGGCCGAGCCTGAATGGATCTGTGTAACGCTGAGCACAGCCGGATCAAGAGGGTCGCGGTCACGGCTGATAATAGTTTGGAAACTTTGCGCCAGTTGCACCGCCGCCATGACAGGATCCACACCCAGGTGGGGCATGGCGCCATGGGCTCCTTTGCCTTCAAGGCGAATTTCAAACGTATTGCTGGAGGCCATGACCGGGCCTGCAATAACGCCGAAAGTACCGGCGTCCATGCCTGGCCAATTGTGCATGCCGAACACGGCATCCATGGGAAATAGGGTGAACAGGCCGTCGTCTATCATGGCCTTGGCGCCACTGAACCCTTCTTCAGCCGGCTGGAATATGACATACACGGTGCCGTCGAAGTCGCGGTGTTCTGCCAAGTAGCGTGCGGCGGCAAGCAGCATGGCGGTATGGCCATCATGGCCGCAGGCATGCATTTTCCCCGGGTGCTTGCTGGCATGTTCGAAAGCGTTGAGTTCTTGCATGGGCAAGGCGTCCATGTCGGCGCGCAGGCCCAGGGCCCGGCCGTTCTGGGTTTTTCCTTGTATTGTGCCGACGACGCCAGTGACGCCGAGGCCGCGATGGACAGGTATGCCCCAGGATTCCAGTTTGCTGGCCACGATATCCGCTGTCCTGACTTCTTCGTAAGCCAGTTCGGGATGGGCATGGATATCGCGTCGAATGGCGGCGATTTCGGACTTCCATCCGACGATAGGTTCAGCTAATTTCATGATGGCGGGTCCTGTAGTATTCGTCGGGAAAACTTTACGCTTGTGACAGCGTATCATCAAACTACTGAAACGAAAAAGGGCCAGACAGCCCTGCCTACGCGAATGGAAGAGTCTCACCTGCATTTTTGCCCGGAAAACGCTACGACGGATATTGGGATCGAATCGTATACCTCATTGGTTGATATGCTCGATCAGGCATGCCGCAAGCACGGTTCGCGCCGCGCCCTGGTGTTCATGGGACATGATCTGCGTTACGAGCAACTTGACCGGAGCGCCGATGCGGTAGCCGCCTGGCTTTCCCGGCAGGGGCTGGCGCCGGGCGCGCGTGTCGCGCTGATGATGCCTAATGTGATGCCGTACATGGTGGCGTTACTGGGCGTATTGCGCGCAGGAATGGTCGTGGTGAATGTCAATCCTTTGTATACGGCACGCGAGCTCGAGCATCAACTGCGCGACAGTGGCGCCGATGCTATCTTTATTCTGGAAAACTTCGCGGCGACACTTGCCGCCGTACCCACCGAGGCATTGCCGCGCCGGGTCGTTCTGGTCTCGGTCGGAGATATGCTGGGGATCAAGGGCCATGCCATCAATCTTGTCTTGCGGTATATAAAAAGGGCAATCCCCGCTTATTCGCTTGCCGGCACCTCGCGGTTTGCGGCAGTTTTGCAAGAGGGGGCGAATCTTTCGTGGTCAAGGCCGCAAGTCTCCATGGATGATGTCGCGATCTTGCAGTACACAGGCGGCACGACGGGTACTCCGAAGGCGGCCATGCTTACGCAGCGCAATCTGGTGGCCAATGTGCTGCAGGTGCAGGCTGTGGCGCAGTCGGCGTTGGGCAAGCTGCCGGGTGAGCCCTTTGTTGTTCTTGGGGCTTTGCCGCTTTATCATATTTTTGCCTTGACGCTGTGCGGTTTGCTTGCCGCGCACACGGGCATGTGTACCGTGCTAATAGCCAACCCGCGTGACTCGGCCAGTGTCTTCCGGGCATGGCGGCGCGACCCCGTTCATATTTTTCCGGGCGTCAATACCTTGTTCAACAGCTTGGTGAATCGGGAAGGATTCGCCGCTTTGGATTTTTCCCGGCTAAGGCTGTGTTTGGGCGGAGGGGCAGCCGTCCAAAAATCAGTAGCGGATAAATGGCAAGCGATAACAGGCTTGCCGCTGATAGAGGGTTATGGGTTGTCCGAGACTTCGCCGGTAGTAGCGGCCAATCCTACCAATGCTACGAGCCATTCCGGCGATATTGGATTTCCGTTGCCGCTTACCGAGGTCATGCTGCTGGACGACCAGGGTCGGCAAGCGCCTCCCGGCGAGTCCGGCGAACTTGCCGTTCGGGGGCCGCAGGTCATGCTGGGCTATTGGCAGCGGCCCGACGAGACACGGGATGCATTTTCTGATGAGGGCTACTTCAAGACAGGCGATATCGCCGTCATAAGCGTCGAAGGGCGTTTGCGCCTGGTTGACCGGAAAAAAGACATGATTCTTGTATCTGGCTTCAATGTCTATCCTAACGAGATTGAAGAGGTCGTTGCCGAGCATCCGGGCGTGCTGGAATGTGCGGCAGTAGGCGTTCCGGATGGTAAAACCGGCGAGGCGATCAAGCTTTTCGTAGTTAAAAAAGACGCGGGACTCGATGAGCAGGCGTTGCGGGACTGGTGCCGCCGCTGCCTCACGGCTTACAAGCGCCCTCATTTGTTCGAGTTTCGGACGGAACTGCCCAAGAGCAATGTCGGAAAGATTCTGCGCCGGGCTTTGCGCGATGAGGCCTTGGCGGGCGCGCGGTAGGCGCGCCCGAACCCGTGCCGTGGTGTTAGCCTTTTTTCAGATGTGGCTGGATCATGGCATCCAGCGCCGGCGCGGTGTGTTGGTTTCCGGCGTACACGTATCCTTTGATTGGCCACGGGTCCTGGTGATGGATGTCTTCGCAAATGCCACCCGCTTCGCGCACGATGACTGCACCAGCGGCCACGTCCCATGGCGCCAGCCCCATTTCCCAATAGCCGTCGTACCGGCCACAAGCGACCCACGCCAGGTCCAAAGCGGCCGCGCCAAGGCGGCGCACGCCGCGTGTGTTGTTGATGGCGTAATCCAGCGTAGGCATATATTGTTCGGCGAAGGAGAAGTCGCGGAACGGGAACCCGGTGGCTACGACTGACTCGCTTAATACTTCGGTTTGCGAGCAGTGGATGCGCCGTTCGTTTAGCCAGGCACCCACGCCATGCATGGCGGTGAAGAGTTCTTCACGGTTCGGGTCATAGATTACGCCGATAACGGGCGTGTCGTGTTCTAGCGGCGTATCGCCTTCAACGATTGTGCCTGCATGGGCGATCAGGGCAATCGATACGGCATACTGCGGGATGCCGTGCAGAAAGTTGGTGGTGCCGTCCAGCGGGTCGATGTACCAGGTGGCTGCACCCGATGTCTGGCCGCCGCTTTCTTCGGCAACTATCCCAAGATCGGGCGTGCGCTCGCGCAATATTTCGATGACGGTTTCTTCCGCTTCGCGATCGGCCTGCGATACCAGATCATTGCGCATTTTCTTGTCAATGACGAGTTCGGCGCGGTTATGGGCATACGACTGTAAAATGGCTGCTCCAGCGTGTGCGGCGGTTACGGCCGCATCCAGGCAGTCGCTAAGTGGAAGACGGAAAGAGTGCATACTAATAAGTCCCGGTCAGCAAGAGCGTTGTCCGCTCGGTCAATCTTTATTGTACGTGACGATAATTTAATTTTTTTTAACGCTGCGCATGTCCGATAACTATATGCCTCTGGTGCCGGCCACGCTGGCTTTCAACGAGCATGGTACGCCGGTAAGCCGGGATTTCGATGACGTCTATCACCCCGAATGGGGTGCCCTGGAGCAAGCCAGAAGGGTTTTTCTTCCTGGCAATGGCTTGCCTGCGCGCTGGCAAGGCAAAGATTCCTTCACCGTATGCGAAACAGGTTTCGGGCTGGGCAATAATTTTCTGGCGCTATGGCAAGCGTGGCGCGACGATGCCCAGCGTCCGGCACGCTTGCATGTTGTTTCTTTCGAAGCCCATCCCTTTAGTGCGCGGGATTTATCGCTGGCGTTGGCCGGCCGCCTCCAAGAACCGGAAAAAACGCTTGCCGACCAATTGGTGGCGGCCTGGCCACCCTTGCTGCCCGGCTTGCACAGGCTGGAGTTCGAAGGCGGCAGGCTGACGCTCACGTTGGCGTTTGGTTCGGTTGCCCGGCTGGCTAATCAGGTATCAGCCTGTGTCGATGCCTATTTTCTTGATGGGTTTGCGCCGCGGGTCAATCCAGATATGTGGACACGCTCTTTATTCGGCCAGTTGGTACGCATGGCGAATGTGGGGGCGACTGCGGCTACCTGGTGCTGTACTGGCGACGTGCGGCGCGGTTTGCGCGATGCGGGTTTCCTGGTGACTAAAGAGCCAGGCTTTGGCGGCAAGCGTGAAATTACAGTGGCGACGTTGCGCCCCGGTATGGGCCGCAGCCCTAATCGGACCCTGCCTCGTCAGCCCGTGCTGGTTGTAGGCGGCGGCTTGGCGGGTGCTGGCGTAGCGCAGGCCTTGGCGTTGCGTGGTCACGACGTCACAGTGCTGGACCCGGCTTTTGCCCTAGGCCTTGGGGGCAGCCATCATGGTCACATTGCGGCAGCAATGACGCCAGTGATCACTCGCGATGACGATAGCCGCGCGAGGCTCAGCCGGGCAGGCGTAAGCCGCGCTCTGCAGCGCTGGCAGGGGCTGCCAGGCCAGGCACGGCCGTTGCTTTGCGGCACGATTGCGTTGGCGCGCGATGCGCAGCAAGAGGCTGATTGCCATAGCGCGCTCGAACATCTGGCCTTTCCCGCCGATTGGGTAACTTGGCTAAGCAGGGAACAGGCCTCGGAAAGGGCCGGGCGTGCGCTCTCTTGCGGCGGATTATGGTTCGCGCAAGGGCAGAAAGTTCAGCCGCAGGCACTGCTTGAAGCCTTGTTATGTCATCCTCGTATACACTGTATGGTTAATCAGGTGGAACAATTGCGGCCGGATGGCACCGGTTTGTGGCTGGCGATGGATTCCCGGGGCAAAGAATTGGCGCGTGGCGCGCAGGTGGTTTTAGCCAACGCTGCGCAGGCGACGGCGTTACTGGCTAGCATGCCGAACGCATCCAACTTGCCCAAGGTTGAGTCCATGTACCGACTTGCAGGCCAGGTTAGTTATTACTCCGGCACGGCGGTTGCGCCGCAGGTGGTTTTGGCAGGCGATGGTTATTGCCTTCCGCCTATTGAAGGGCGGTTTGTTGGCGGCAGCACTTATGGGCTCGATAGCGCACAAAGCTGCATAACGCAGCAGGGCCATGCTGAAGTCAGCAGGAAAGTGGCAGGCTTGCTGAATGTACCGCTTTCCGGGCTTGGCCGCTTGCCAGGGCTGGATGATGGCTGGGCGGGTTGGCGGGCGGCGGTCAGTGATCGGCTCCCGGTTATTGGGCCAATTGACGAAATGCCAGGCATATGGCTTGCTTGTGCTTATGGGTCGCGCGGATTGAGCTGGGCTGCGTTGGCTGGTGATGTCATTGCAGCTACGCTTGATCAAGAACCTTTGCCCTTGGAACGGGAGCTTTTACGCAGGATTGCCCCACGATAATTATTTTTTGCGGTTTTGAAAGGCGCATAAAGCCATGCGATTTTATTTTATAGCGCAAATCCGTCAAAATATTACCTTTTAAATGCTTTTTGGGCTTATGCCCCGAGGATTGCGCTGTGCCGCCCAAGTCTGACCTTGCTCACGTGACGCAACTTACTACACTCCAATTTCTGACATCGAAATCGACGCGAGCCGATTTCGATGTCCAGGACACCGAGCTGCTGCTTCAAGTAGAAGCGCATGCGCCAGGCGTTTATCGCTTGCGCTGCGGTCCTGCTGAATCGCTGCAGGCTGACAAGCATAGCGCCCGCGAGCGGGCTCATGCGGAAATGCTGCTTGCCCGGCAAGAGCCGGTGGGCGAGCTCGCCGTGTGTTCCATCCCCGAGCCCGTGCAATCGGGCTGGCGCCTGGAGCAGGGCGATATCGCACTGGAAGTCATGCGTTCGCCTTTGCAGTTCGCCTTGTATCGGGGTGACGATTGCATTTTGCGCACGCCGCCCGGCGCGACGTTGGCTTGCGGACGCAGCGGCGAAGCTACCGCATGGCGGTTTTCTGCCGAACTTGACGGCGACGATGCCTTGCATGGTCTGGGCGAGTCGGGTGGCGAGCAAGATCGCCGGGGCGATTTCCTGGTGTCCGACGCGCCTTCCGGGCGCTCGTTGCCGCTGGTCTGGAGCCCGAAGGGATGGGGCTTATATGTCAACTCGTTGCAACGGGTCGAGCACGACCTGGGCCGTGATGCCGCCGACCTATACGACACGATCATTCATGACGGCACTTTTGATTTGTTCATATTTGCCGGTGAGCCCAGTGAAATCCTGAATCAGTATACGGCGCTTACCGGTCGTGCAGGGCAACCCGGCCTTTGGCCCATGGGGGTCTGGCTGGATCAGGCACCGGGTCAGTCTACCGACGAGACGCTGCGTGTCGTTCAGAATTTCCGCGAAAACCAATGGGGCCTGGATGCCGTGCGTATGGCGGCGCCGGCGGTGTATGGTTTCCAAGCCGACAAACCAGCCTTTGAATGGTCCGTGGGCCGAGTTTCCGATTCGCGTGATTTGTTCGCCCGCTTTCAGGAATTGAATATTCAATTGGCCGCGCCGTCATTCCCCGGTGTGCTTTCCGACACGCATATGTTTGCCGAATGGGAAGATCGCGGCTGGCTGCTGATCAACGATGACGACGCCAATGCGCATGTTTTTCCCGGTAATGATGTTACCGGGGGGCAAAGTTTCGGTTTGCTCGACCTGACCAACAAAGACGTTTATAAGCTTTGGTCCGAACGCCAGCGTCAACTGGTCGACGAAGGCTTGGGCGCCACGGTATGCGACGCCCAGTTCGATATTCCGGATGGCATTACCGCGCGTGGCGGCGAGTCGGGTTCCCTCTTGCGCACGATTTATCCTTTGCTGGCCCGTCGGGCATTGTTCGATGCAACGGCCGGACACAAGACCCCTCAGGAAGGGGTGGTCTGCAGTACTGACCTGTTCCCGGCAGTCCAGCGATTTGCCTGGCAAACAGGGCCGCAAACCGGCAACGATTGGGCAGATCTCGAGCACACTTTGCGTACCGCCTTGTCGCTTGCTGACAGCGGTATTCCGGTACAAACACATAACCTGGGTTCGGCGGCGCATTCCACTGCCACCATGACGCCGGAATTGTATATACGGTGGCTCGCCATGAGCGTGTTTTCCGGCAATTTCAGCTTCCAGGGTATTCCTGCGTTGCTGCCGGATGCGTTCGATAGTGCTACTCGTGAGCTTGTCCAGCACTGGTTGCAATGGCGTTATCGGTTGATTCCTTACGTCTTGGGGATTATCGAAGACGCTGTCCGAACGGGCTTGCCTGTTCAACGGTCGATGGCGCTTGCATTTCCAGCCGATCCCATTGCTCAGGCGTGGGATACACAGTATTTGTTGGGCCCGGCTTTGCTGGTCGCCCCAATGTTGAAACCGGGTAATAAAGTACAGGTATATTTGCCAGAGGGCGATGCCTGGTGGGATCTGAATACCGGGTGGCGATACGAAGGCGGCACTACCTGGACGGTAGAGGCTGGCCTGGACTCTTTGCCCATTTTCGGACGCGAAGGGCACATGCTGTGTCTAGGGCCTACCGCGCAGCACACTGGCGACTTTAATTCGGCCCGCATCCTTGACGAAGTCTGGATGTTTGGTATGCCCGAGCATAGCCCTGTCGTGATGCGCAATAAGATACGCGTCATGCAAATGCAGGGTTCCAGCTATATCAAAGGCCTGGAAGGCTTGCGTATCTTGCCGGCAGAAGGGCTGGAAGTGAAGCGCCGTGGGGCCGAGGTGCGTATTTCACGCGCACGTTAAGCTTCAAAAGCAAATCACCCAAGGGAGGCCGCAAGCCTCCCTTTTTTTATTTGTCTGGATAACGGGAACGCGGGCGTCGCAGGTGGTATCTAATGCGGTAACTCACTCATTTTCGGTCGGATCATGGCTCTTGCTCTTGTAAAGTCCATCGATGGGCAAAGCATCGATGCCCAATTGGCCCAGCGCATCGCGATGAAGGATGGCGCTGCGCTGCAGGTACTGATGCGCCGTTATAACCAGCGACTTTATCGAGTCGCCCGCAGCATTTTGCGCAATGATGCTGATGCAGAGGAGGCAGTGCAGGAGGCGTTTTACAAGGCCTACCAGGGGATCTCCGGATTCCGTGGTGATTCCAGTCTGTCGACTTGGCTGACCCGGATTGTCGTGAACGAATCAACCCGGCGTTTGCGCAAGATAAATCGTCTTTCCACTTGGCTGGAGTTCAACAACGAAGCAGAGCGCGACACTGTCGCAGTGGCAACGACTATGGATGATTTTTCATCGAAACAGCCCGAACGCCTGCTTGCCGGCAGGCAGACCCGGCACTTGCTTGAAGAGCGTATCGATCAGCTCCCCGATTTATTTCGATCTGTTTTTGTATTGCGCGCGGTAGAGGAGTTGACCGTGGACGAAACCGCCCTGAGCCTGGGAATACCAGCCGCGACGGTACGTACTCGATATTTTCGCGCCCGCAAGTTATTGCGCAAGTCTTTGCAGGCCGACACGAGCGCCGATTTGAGCACGGCATTTTCTTTTGCTGGCGATCGCTGTGACCGGATTGTGGCCGCCGTCATGGCACGCTTGGATAAAGCAAAAGCGCAGATAAACATTTGACGATTTCAAGTGCAGTCCTACAAGGAGAAGTGCCATGTCGTTTCTAGCTTTTGTTCATAATCCAGAAACCCGCGATGCCCGCCGGGCTTTTTTGGGCCAGTCCGGCTTGCTGCTGTCGGGCGCTGCTGTAGCAATGATGGCGGGACGCGACGTCTTGGCCAAGGGCAGAGGCAAGGATTCCGCCGCGTCGGATGTACGTATCTTGAATACGGCTTTGGGAGCTGAGTTGGAAGCGATTGCGGCCTACCAGTTGGGGGCGGAAAGCGGTTTGTTGCAAAAGCCGGTGCTAGACCTGGCACTGACATTTCAAGGCCAGCATAAAGAACATGCCGAACTCTTGTCTAAGACGGTACATACGCTTGGCGGCAAGCCCGTGTCAGCCAAGGAAAAATATACATTTCCCGTGGAGACCCTGAAGTCGCAGGCGGATGTCCTGCGTTTTGCCGCTATGCTTGAAAAGGGTGCTGTCAGTGCATACTTGGGCGCCGTGCCGGTCTTTGATAACCGCGACTTGGCCAAAGCTGCGGCCAGCATACTGGGTGACGAGGCCATGCACTGGGCTATTTTGCGTAACGCCCTTGGGGAGCCCCCTGTTCCTTCGGCTTTTGTGTCATGAAGTGCGCTCAATGCCTGCTATTGCTAGCGGCGAGCTTCTGTACGTGGGGCGGATTCGGTATCCAGTCCGCCCGGTCACAAGACCTTGGGCCGGGTGATACCGTGCGCGGCGAGGCGGTTTATTCGCGTTGCCTTGCCTGCCACGCCTTGGCTTACGATCGTACCGGGCCCCGGCACTGCGGCCTGTTCGGCCGGCAGGCGGGTACGGTGCCGGGTTTTGCATATTCCCAAGCCATGAAGAATTCAAAGATCATCTGGGACGAGAAGACTTTGAATGTGTTTTTACAGAATCCCATGAAAGTCGTTCAGGGAACATCGATGGGGTATGCGGGAATACCGGATGCGCAAGAACGGATCGATCTGATTGCCTATTTAAAAAAAGAAAATGCATCGCCGGATTGCCCGGCTCGTTGATTTCGTCCTTTTTTGTTTTTGAGACATCAGGGCAGTGCTACCTCAATGACCATGTCTGGATTGAAGGCGGCGTTTTCATTAATGCCGTCTTTGGCATAGCCGCGGGGATTGCAAACAACGCGAGTACCGTTGACCAGATAGTCAAAGCTGTCATGCGTATGGCCATGTATCCAGAGCGCAGCGCGGTCAGATCCCAGCAGGTATTCGCTATTCGACACAAAGCAATTGTTGATCAGCGAGCCTTCGAATCGGGGATGTATGCTTTTGGGTGATGGTGCATGGTGTGTGATAACAACAGTAGGGCCGTCGAATCGTTGGCTAAGTTTGTCTTGCAGCCAGATGCGGTTGGCGTTGAATAGCGCTTCCATATCGGCCGGCGAGAAAGCATGAGCCGGCGAAGAGCCCGTTTCGATGCGGACAAAGTCTCGTATAAACGCCAAGGCCTCAGTAATGGCTTGTTGGCGCGTCGTGCCTGGGCCGTACAGGTTGAAGTCAGACCACAACGTAGAGCCTAGAAAACGTACGCCGTGAAGCACAATTTCGTTGTTGTCCAGAATATGTATGTCCGTGCCTACAGCCAATTTTCGTAAATTGTCTAACGTGCCGTCTATGCTGCCACCGTAGAACTCATGGTTGCCGGCGACATAAAGTACGGGCTTGCTGAAACCGCCAGCCCATTCAAGCGCTTCCTTCGGACGGGCAATATCACCCGCCAGCACAATAATATCGGCATCTGTCTGGGGGATAGGCAATCCTTGGCGGCTTAAATGAAGATCGGACAAGATGTTGAGTCGAACCGTTTTACGTGTGGACATAATGGGTGTATTGGCTTCTTGGTTAGGGTGATTTGACACAGGTATTAAATAACGTCATAATCTCGTTCTTCGGTCGGGTCGTTAGCTCAGTTGGTAGAGCACCGGACTTTTAATCCGATGGTCGCGCGTTCGAGTCGCGCACGACCCACCACCGATCTTTTTTTAAAGAAAACCAGCCTATATGGCTGGTTTTTTTTATTGATTTTGCCATAAGCTATTGATGACTGTAGTTGGTTGGATTTCGTTCATGATTTTCCGTGCCTTCTATATTTCTTTTTGATATGCAATTGCGCAAAAATCGACCATACGGTTATGTTAAATTATGACACCATTGCGGTTTAATGACGTCGCAGTTTTCTATAAGCCAACGTTTTGATTCTTCTAGAAAATATCCATAAAACCTATGCATCGCCCGGACGTGTCTCGCACGCGCTGGCGGGGGTGGATTTGCACATCAAGCAGGGCGAGGTCTTCGGCATTATTGGGCGTTCCGGTGCAGGCAAAAGCACCCTGATACGCATGCTTAATCTGTTGGAAAGGCCTACGCAGGGCGAGGTCTGGGTGCGTGGCCAGAATATTACGCAGCTTGGCGAGTCGCAATTGCGCAGTTTCCGGCACGGCGTCGGCATGGTCTTCCAGCATTTCAATTTATTGCGCTCCCGCACTGTTTTGGACAACGTGTGTTTTCCTTTGCGGTTGGCTGGCTTGAAACGTGCCGCGCAGCTTGAGCGGGCCCACGAAGTATTAGCCTTGGTCGGATTGACTGACCACGCCAAAAAATACCCCCGGCAATTGTCAGGCGGCCAGCAGCAACGCGTCGGCATCGCGCGGG
>NZ_JBEBUX010000029.1:0-34884 GCF_040393045.1 Pollutimonas bauzanensis
TAATAGTGCAACGCCGGCAGCAATTTTTTTGGATATCTTCATGTCTCTCTCCGTTTAAAAGTTTCTTTAGCAGCCGCTGAATTTTGGCTGCCGTTTTTCACGGAAGGCCTGTTGGCCTTCTTTGTAATCGTTGCTGGTGAAACAAGCGTTTATGGCTTTGTCGATACGTTCCAGATCTTGCGCTTCAGGGTCATTCAAGACATGGCGCAGGGCCAGTTTGGCGGCATTCAGCGTCAGGGGAGCATTTAATGCTATCTCTGCCACTATGGTTTCCAGCGCGGCTGACAGCGCTTCGGGTTTGAAGCTCTGGTGCACCATGCCGATCCGCTGGGCTTCGCGTCCGTCGAACTGGCGTGCCGTGAAGAAAATATCGGCGGTGCGTGCGGCGCCGATAACGTCGACCGCGCGCCGAATGCCTTCCACGTCATAGCCCAGGCCCAGTCTGGCAGCCGGCATGCGGAACCGCGTGTCATCGGCGCAATAACGCAGGTCGCAGGCCAGGGCGAGTCCAATCCCCCCTCCCATGCATACCCCTTGTATGCCTGCAATCACAGGTTTGCTGCACGTGCTCAAGGCATGTTGCGCATCGTGTACCGCCGCACCATATTGGGCAACCTGTTCGGGACTGTTGCGTTGATGTTCAAATTCAGATATGTCGGCGCCAGAGACAAAGGCTTTGTCGCCGGCCCCCATCAGCAGCAGCACGCGCACGTCCGTATCCTGCTGGGCATCCAGTGTGAGGCGGGCTAGTTCATGCCACATCGATAGCGACATGGCGTTATAGCGACCCGGGTTGCTCAGGTGTATGCGGGCGACGCCAGCATTTTTTTCCATGTAAACATGTCCCTGGGGTGCAGCGGTGCTGTTTGTCACGATTGTTATTCTCCTTTCAGACCGCGCCGGTTTCATGCAGGCGCGCAATAGCGGCAGTGTCGTAACCGGCTTCGAGCAAGACTTCGTCAGTATGCTCACCCCAGCCTGGCGCGGTGCGGGCGATGTCGGCCGGTGTGCGGCTTAGGGTGACAGGCTGTGTAATAAAGCTGCGCTCGCCACCCTGCCAGGCGGGTACCGTGCGGGCGACGCCAAGATGGTTGATTTGTGGGTCTTCAAACATTTGCGGCACGGTATAGACAGGTCCGGCAGGGACGCCCGCCTCATTCAGCAGGGCCACCCAGTGAGCCACCGGTTGGGTCGAAAATATCTTCTGAATCATCGCTGTCAGCCGAGGGCGATTACGCACACGAAGCTTTTCGTCTCCGAAGTCGGGATCGTTCAACCATTCGTCCTGGCCGATTGCTTTACAAAAGCGCTGCCAGTTACCTTCACCGGAAGCCCCTAGATTGAACTTTCCATCTGCAGCGTCGAACAGACCCATAGGGCTGCTAGTTGGGTGGTCATTGCCCGCCTGAACTGGAATATCCCCGTCGTTCAGGTAGCGCGCCGCCTGAAAATCCATCATGGCTATTTGCGAGTGAAGGAGTGAAGCATGTACCCATTGCCCTTCGCCGGACTGCTCTCGCTCGAGTAAAGCCGTCAGGATGCCGAGCGCTGCGTAGAGGCCGGTGCTGGAGTCGGCCACAGCCAACCCTGCCCGTACTGGGCCTTGTCCGGGCAGGCCTGTGACTGACATCAAGCCACCCATACCTTGCACTATCTGGTCAAACCCGGGCCGTTTTGCGTAAGGGCCGGTTTGCCCGAATCCTGAGATACTCGCCAGAATAATGCGCGGGTTAATCGACTTTAGACTTTCATAATCGATACCTAGACGAGTCTTGACGTCGGGTCGCCAATTTTCGACAACGACGTCCGCGGTGGCGACCAGGCGCAGAAAGACTTCGCGTCCTTCCGGCTTTTTAAGGTTGAGCGTAAGAGAGCGTTTGTTGCGATTCAGATTCTGAAAGTCCCCGCTCCAGCGGTCGGCGGCGAACATCGCCTCGTTGGGATCGATGCCGGGTGGCGGCTCTATCCGAATCACATCGGCGCCAAAATCTGCCAGGGTACGCACGCAGGTTGGGCCGGCCCGCACACGCGACAGGTCGAGGACACGGAAACGTTTCAAAGCAGTTGAAGCATGAATACTAGACATATGGCTTATTTCATCAAAGTAGAGGGTTATGGCCGCAAGGCAGGAGGGCGCTCAATGAAACCGTTCGTGCCAAAGCGTTCTCGTTCTGCTTCATAAGCGAACGCCAGCAGCAAGGCTTCGGCGTGAGGGCGGGCGATAGCCTGAACGCAAACTGGCCGACCTTGGTCATCTTGGCCAATGGGGAAAGCAATAGCGGGTAAGCCCAGATAGTTGACAAAGGCGGTCCAGCTGAAGAGCCCGAGCAGGCTGCGGGGCTGAAAACCGGGGGATCGGGTAAGTACGTGATCCCAGTCTGGCACCCCTTGCGGCAGCATTGGCGTCAGCAAGAGATCGTGATCGCGTAAATAAGTGTCGATGAACGCGCGCACATGCGAACGGCGTGCCTGCAGGGCTGAGTGATACCACGCAGCGGGTATCGCCGCGCCGGGCAACGTTACTGCGCGGGTAATGTCAGATAGCTCGGGGCCGTGTTTGCGCATTGCGTCGTAATGCACTGCGGCCGCTTCGACGTGCAACACGATATTTGCACAGCGGATGAGCTCGGGTAGGGCGGTAGCCAGTTCGACCTGGGCCACATGTGCTTTGCTGGCGTAGGATTTTGCGAATTGCTGTAGCTGTTCCGTGGTACGTTCGTCCGGCGTAAACGCCGACTGAACGTGGGAAAAACAGGTGGCAATGCGCCATCGTGGGGGCGCCGCCAAACTTGTTTGTAGCTGTAGGCGTTTCTGTTGCGATGCCGTCAGGGCGGCGGAAAGAATTTGCGCTGCATCTAACGCAGATCTGGCGAGTATCCCTATGCTGTCCAGGCTGATGGCCAGTGGGTGGCTGCCCGTCGTCGGAAGCAAGCCATTAGTTGGTTTCAACCCCAGCACGCCGCAGGTTGCGGCCGGTATTCTGATCGAGCCGGCGGTGTCGGTGCCCAAAGAGCCATAGCATAAGCCGGCGGCAACTGCGACGGCCGACCCGCTGGAAGATCCACCGACTGCAGCGACAGGATCTACGGGATTTACAGGCAATGGCAGATTGGGATTTTCACCCGTTACGCCGCTGGCAAATTCAGCCATGCTCAGTGCAGCCATAGCATGGCTTCCCGCGCGCTCCAGGCGGCGCACTACCGTACCCGAGGATCGAGGAAGCGATAAATGGCGTGCGGTGCCGCATTCGGGTGCACGGCCTTGCAGGGCGAAGATATCCTTGTGAGCCAAACCTACGCCAGCCAAAGGTAAAGCCGTATCTGCCACTGTTTCAAGAGGAAAGATGTGTGTGACACACTTCCAGCGCGGTGCATGCTCGGACAGAATTTTGTGCTGCAGCGCCAGTGCTTCAGCAGGCGAGCATTCGCCGGACACAATTTGGCGACGCAAGCCGGTCAAGGTAACCGCTAGCTGCTGTGCTGTCATGCGTGACCTTTGGCTGGCGGCCCCGAGGGAGCCAGGCGAAGCAAGGTCTTGGCGATGGCCGCTGATTCATGTTGGGTTGCATCAATGCCTTGAAACGCCAGGAACTGTGTCGCGGTGTGTTGTAACGACTCCTTGGCCGACTGTTTCGGCTCACAACGGTTTGATGCGTGCTCCATTGTCCTTGATCTCCGTAGGGATTTTTATAGCTTGTATTTATATATTTATAGTTTAATTATAAATATTTAACAAGCTAGGTGAAATCCCTATGCTTATTGCCCGGACAGGAAGGATTAGCGTTACTTACAAATATGCATAGCCGCCAGAAGGTGTATCCTCATAGCTGCATGTCGGCTTAAAATATGATTTATGTTTTTATAAATATATTTATAAGATAAAAATCAATTTAAAGAAACCGTTTTGTATTTGATAAAAATGAATTATGAAAGTTAGCGAACGTATAAGGCAGTTGATAGAGGACGATATTCGGACTGGCAACCTGTTGCCCGGCGATGTCATAGACGAGGGTGAATTGACACGACGGTTTGATGTGTCGCGCACACCAGTCCGCGAAGCCTTACTGCAACTGGAAGCGCAGAGCATGTTGATCAGCCAGCCACGCCAAGGCATGGTGGTCGCCAAAATGGATGTGCAGCAATTGCTCGCTATCTGGGAGTTGTTGGTCGAGATGGAAGGGGTATGTGCAAGGCTGGCTTGCGAGCGAATGTCGTCCGAAGAGCGAGATCAACTTGCACGTGTGCATGCGCAAGCTCAAATCATTGTGGATACCGACGATGTCGATGGTTGGCGTGCAGCCAACCATGCTTTCCATGATGTCCTCTATGTGGGATCACGTAATCCCTATCTTCGTCAGGAAATTCTGCGACTGCGTGCGCGCACTGGAGCCTACTTGCGCCACGCGTTTAGCGCCCTGGGGCGTTTGCGCTCATCCTACGAACAGCATGGTCAGTTGTTGGAGGCGATTATGGCCCGCGATCCACAACGCGCCCATCAGATGATGATGCAGCACATCAGCTTGGCACAGGGCGCGCGGGGGTTGACCGACTTTTTGATCAATTTGCCTAAGTCTTTATTGAATTCCTGAATACCTGCCGCAGCGTGATTTGGCCTAATCGCGATGGCGGTGGTCACGTCCACGGTGTCGATTATGGTGCTTGTTGTGCTTCTTGTAGTAGCGGGCTTCGCGATAGCTCTCACGATAATGGCGCGGGCCATATCCTCGGTAGTAATGGCGTTCGGGTACGACGATAACCCGTGGGGGCGCCACGTATCGGACGGGCGGATAGTAATAATCCGGTTCGCTATAAATAATGCCCGGCATTCCGATGGAAATATCTACATTGACGCGGGCCATGGCCGCGGTGGAACCCAGCATCGCCAGCGCGGCTCCCGCCGCTAATATCGCCAGTCGTTTCATGTCAGCACCTTTGTAGGTAATACGATGGGCCTATTGTGTCCGACTTCTGGTTTCACAGTTGTTAGCTGTAACGGCTAAAGCGCATCCAAACGCAACAGTTCCAGCCGTAAAGAATACTTGGCTTACATTTGCTAACGTCTGTATTGACTGTTTGACTCTCTGAATAAGGGTAGATACCTATATTGTCCCCACTTGAATACGTTGTTTACACATCAAAGTGGGTGATTCCAGTTTGCATTGCCTGGGCTGTATAGTGTGTTTCATTGGCGGCTACGCTGGCCGCGGCTTGTTGCAGGTGGATCCAGTCCACCATTTCCGCATCGGGGTTGTAGCCGTCGACCAATTCAAGGAACATCTCGCGTATCCGGGGGTAGTTGTCGTATTTGACAGCATTTCCCAATTCGCTCAGTGCGAGCTTAAGGCGCTCCCATTCTATGAACTTTTCGTTGGCGCGCAGGATCATCAAGTGCTCTGTGGGCGTTACGTTGTTGCCAATCAGCAGTTCTTCGTACAGCTTTTCACCTGGCCGCAAACCCACAAACTTGATATCGATGTCGCCATCAGGGCTTAGGGCTGAGCGCAGGCTCAAACCAGACAGCTGTATCATTTTTTGAGCCAAGTCTGTTATTTTCACAGGTTGCCCCATATCCAGCACGAATACATCGCCGCCTTCCCCCATGGAGCCAGCCTGTATCACCAATTGCGCTGCTTCCGGAATCGTCATGAAATAGCGGGTGATTTCGGGGTGCGTAACGGTAACGGGGCCTCCGGTTCGGATCTGCTCGCGAAACAGCGGGATCACCGATCCCGACGACCCAAGTACATTGCCGAATCTGACCATCGTAAAGCGGGTGCGATTCGGTATGGGCTGTTCATGGGTATTGTCGCCATATGGGCAAGGCATCGATTCGCCCGACAAGGATTGCAATACCAATTCAGCCATTCTTTTGGTGGCACCCATGATATTGGTAGGGCGTACTGCCTTGTCTGTGGAGATCAGCACGAAGTTACTGACGCCGGCTCTTAACGCGGCCTGGGCGGAGTAAAGCGTGCCAAAAATATTATTGATGACGCCCTCTGCAATGTTGCGTTCCACCATTGGCACATGCTTGTATGCGGCGGCATGGTAGACGGTGTTGACCTGCCATATGGACATGACATCAAACAGGCGTTCCTGATTGCGCACCGAGCTCAGCACAGGGACGATGTGGACCGTAAGTTCAGCACCTTTCGCATAGGCTTCAAGCTCGCTTTGTATGCTGTAGAGATTGAACTCGCACTGTTCAAACAATATCAATGTGCGCGGTTTGCTATGGACGATCTGGCGGCATAGTTCGGCGCCAATCGAGCCGCCCGCGCCGGTCACCATGACGACTTGATCGCGAATGCAGCGCTCCAGCAGATGGGCGCTGGGTTGTACGGGATCGCGACCCAGTAAATCGGAAATATCCACCTCACGAAGGTCGCGCACTTGTACACGGCCGCTAGCCAAGTCAGTGATGCCGGGAATAGTCCGCACGCTAAATGGGTAGGGGGCCAGAAGGTTAACGATTGCCGCTCGCCGGGCACGCGACGCTGAAGGTATTGCCAGCAACACTTCCTGTACGTCTTTTTCATTAATCATTCTGGCCAGATCGTACGGGGCGTAAACCGGTACGCCCGCGATGACGCGGCCTGACAGGTCAACATTGTCGTCAATGAATGCAACAGGATGTCGTTCATTGTCGTTTCGCAGGGCCATCAACAATTGATTGCCAGCGTCGCCGGCGCCATAGATGGCTACGTGGATTGCCTTGCGGGCGCCCGGAGTCGATTGAAGAAATGGGCGGCTCTGCAGATTGAAAGGTACGCCATGGAAATATTGCCTCATGATCAAGCGCAGGCCGGCGATAAACATCAAACTAAGCAGCCAATAAATAATGACGATCGATCGTGGAATGAGGGCCGGCGGATGGCTATAAAGCAATATTGCCAAACCAAGGAATGCTACGGCCAGGCTTATGGCGACCGCTATAGCAGCCAGGGTCTGGTAGCCCACATACCGCATCACCGTTCGGTACAGACCGAATCGCGTCAATATGGGTATGGTCAGCAACGGGGCGGCAAGGAATAGCCATCCATGTCCGGTCAGCGGTTGAATGGCTGCGGCATCATCCAGCCGAAGATAAAACGCAAGCCATAACGCCAGCCATACCAGGCAAACGTCGGCGATGATTTGAAGCAAATGCTTTTGGGCACGAGGCAACCCCACTAAGCGGGCTCGCAAACCGATCACTTTAGGCGAGGCTGGCGCTGCCAAAGATGACTTACTGCTAGCCAAGTAGTCCATCGGTTTCCCTTATCGTTTCATGATTTTTTGTTTTTGTTACTTCGGCTATCTGTGGTGACGATGTTTGAAAATATTCGTCACAGGAATCATAAGAAGTAAGGCATGAGCAAAACATACGCCAGACGGTGTAGGTCGCGTATTGGCGCAACGGTTTACGCCGTTTGGTCGTAACGTCCTAAGCCATACAACTACTGTTCCGGGATATTGTTTCTCTCTATGATTCTTTTCATTAAGTCTGTATCCAGATATTAAAAAGACAGAACGGATTTCAGCGGCCAGGCGCCAGGAGAAGAAGCAATGAGGGTGACAATTGTTGGCAGTGGCTACGTTGGCTTGGTCACTGGGGCATGCCTGGCTGACGTTGGCAACGATGTGCTTTGCCTGGACCTGGATCCCGCAAAAATTGCATTGCTTGAAGCGGGTGGCATATGCATCTACGAGCCTGGTCTTGAAGAAATCGTCAATAGAAATGTTCAGGCTGGCCGGCTGTCATTCACGACAGATATCAAGCGCGCGGTTGAGTTTGGTCCATTGCAGTTGATCGCTGTCGGAACCCCTCCTGATGAAGATGGGTCAGCGGATCTGCGATACGTACTGGACGCGGCGCGCAATATCGGCAGGTATATGGACGGCTTTAAGGTCGTAGTCGACAAAAGCACTGTGCCGGTTGGCACGGCGGCCAAGGTGCATGCCGTCATTCTGGCCGAGCTGGAACGACGTAACGTTGATATCGGATACAGCGTGGTGTCGAATCCGGAGTTCCTGAAGGAAGGCGTGGCAATCGAAGATTTCATGCGTCCTGACCGCATCATTATCGGTTCCGATGATCAGAACGCCATCAATGTCATGCGCACGCTTTATGCGCCTTTCCTGCGCAAGCATGACCGGCTTCTGGTCATGGACACGCGATCTGCCGAACTGACAAAGTATGCGGCCAATGCCATGCTGGCAACGCGGATATCATTCATGAATGAACTGGCCTTGCTGTCGGAAAAGCTCGGCACGGATATCGAACAAGTTCGGCAGGGAATAGGTTCTGATACCCGTATTGGATGGCATTTTCTTTATCCCGGCTGTGGCTACGGCGGTTCGTGTTTCCCCAAAGATATCCAGGCACTGCTTCGGACGGCTGCAGGCGTAGGGGCCGACCTCAATGTATTGGCTTCGGTCGAAAAGGCCAATGAACGACAGAAGTCCGTACTGGTCGACAAGGTCGTGGAGCGCTTTGGCGACGACTTGTCGGGCAAGACGTTTGCATTATGGGGACTGGCCTTCAAGCCGAATACCGACGACATGCGTGAAGCGCCAAGCCGTGTGGTTATCGCTGCGCTGCTACAGCGAGGCGCCCGCATCGTTGCCTATGATCCAGTGGCTGTCAATGAAGCGAAGCGTATTTTCGGCATTGGCAATGAAAGACTGTCCTACGCCGACCATCCGATGATGGCGCTTGACGACGCAGACGCCTTGATCATCGTTACCGAGTGGAAAGAATTCAGGAGCCCTGACTTTCAAACCATCAAGTCCAAACTGAAGGCGCCCATCATTTTCGATGGCCGAAATATATTCGACCTGCACGATGAGGGCCTTAAAGGCATTGAATACTTCGGCATTGGCAGGACCGCAGCCGTCACCGAAAGAATTTTCGAAGGGGTTGAGTAATGTTGAAAATCGCTCTGGTCGGTTGCGGTCGTATCTCCAGGCGCCATGCCGAATTGCTTGGCAACAAGCAGATCGAAGGCGCAGAACTTGTCGCCGTTTGCGATATCGTCGAAGAGAAGGCGGCGAGTATCGCCGAGCAGTACAACGTACCCGGTTTCGTGGATATGCACCGGATGATGCGGGAGGTTGATATTGACATTGTGGTGGTGCTTACAGAAAGCGGCCATCACGCCAAGCATGTCAAAGAGCTGGCGCAATACGGCAAGCACATTGTCGTGGAAAAGCCGATGGCGCTTACCCTGGACGATGCCGATGACATGATACGGGTTTGCGATCGGGCGAGGATCAAGTTGTTTGTCGTCAAGCAGAATCGCTTTAATGTACCCGTTGTTAAGCTTCGCGATTCGCTGGAACGCGGGCGTTTCGGAAAACTGGTCATGGGTACTGTGCGCGTGCGTTGGTGCAGGCCTCAATCCTATTACGATCAGGATGCCTGGCGGGGCACTTGGGCGCTCGATGGCGGCGTTCTGACCAACCAGGCCAGCCATCATGTGGATTTGCTCGAATGGATGATGGGAGAAGTCGATAGCGTTGTTGCAATGAGTCGTACGGCTTTGGTTCACATCGAGGCGGAGGATACCGCCGTTGTGATCCTGCATTTTCGCAATGGCGCTTTAGGTTGTATCGAGGCGACGACAGCGGTCAGGCCCAAAGACCTGGAGGGATCCCTATCCATCCTCGGTGAAAAAGGCTCGGTCGAAATCGGTGGTTTTGCGGTCAATGAAATGAAGGTATGGAATTTCCTGGAACCGGAGCCCGAGGACGCAACTGTGATGGAAAAGTATTCAGTGAACCCGCCTAACGTATATGGGTTTGGCCATCAGGCTTATTACGGCCATGTCGTTGATTGCATTTTGAACAACAAGCAGCATCTGGTCGATGGCCTGGAGGGGCGGAAAAGCCTGGAGCTTATCAACGCCATATACGAATCCATCGAGACCGGGCGTGAGGTCAAGCTGCATTTCCGTCCGAAATATTCGAAGTTGGGGGCCAACTAAGTGGGCGTTCCTGATATGCGAAAAGTGGCTTGCGTCGACGTCCAGTTCGGCCAAAGGGTGACTGTGGTCGAGCCGGTGAATATAT
This sequence comes from Pollutimonas bauzanensis, assembly GCF_040393045.1. Classification (GTDB taxonomy): domain Bacteria; phylum Pseudomonadota; class Gammaproteobacteria; order Burkholderiales; family Burkholderiaceae_B; genus Pollutimonas; species Pollutimonas bauzanensis_A. The sequence goes on from NZ_JBEBUX010000029.1 coordinate 10,053, forward strand.
ACGGCTGTATTTTGGGCGACGACGTGTTCGTTGGCCCTTTCGTTGAGATCCAGGCAGGCGCCAAGATTGGCAATCGAACACGCGTACAGTCCCACGCTTTTGTATGCGAGTTAGTGGAAATTGGGGAAGACTGCTTTATTTCCCACGGCGCAAAGTTCGTGAATGACTTGTTCAGCCGCGGCGGACCGGCACGCGGGAACAAAGCGCTTTGGATGCCGACCAAGCTGGGGGACAGAGTATCCATCGGCACGAATGCGACCTTATTGCCGGTGTCCATCTGCAATGACGTAGTAGTCGGCGCTGGCGCGGTGGTAATTCGCGACATTACTGAACCGGGGGTTTACGCAGGTAATCCTGCCCGAAAAATAAGAGGCCTTCATGATTAAGTTTCTTGACCTGCATTCCCAATATAAAAGCCTTCAACCTGAAATTGACGAGGCGATTGCCAGCGTTATCGCGAGTTCCTCCTATATCGGCGGAGAGGTCGTAGAAAAATTCGAGCAAGGTTTTGCCGCTTACCAACAAGCTGCTTATTGCGTCAGCGTGGGCAATGGCACTGATGCCATAGAGATCATATTGGAAGCTTTCGGTTTCGCGCCTGGCGCTGAAGTCATTGTGCCGGCGAATACGTTTATTGCGACCAGCGAAGCAGTCACGCGCAGTGGCTATAAGGTTGTTTTCGCCGATGTCGACCCGGTGACATACACGTTGGATGTCGACGATGTGCGCCGCAGACTGACATCACGCACCGCGGCGATTATTGCTGTGCATTTGTACGGTCATCCCTGCGATATGGATGGACTGATGGCTTTGGCTCAAGAGTCAGGCTTGAAGGTCATTGAAGACTGCGCGCAGGCGCATGGCGCTGAATATCAAGGCAGGCGTGTCGGCGCTTTGGGGGATGCCGGAACATTCAGTTTTTATCCGGGGAAAAACCTTGGCGCCTATGGTGATGGCGGTGCCATTACCACGAACAACATGGCGCTGGCGCAGCACTGCCGCATGATCGCCAACCATGGTCGCATCGACAAGTACGATCATCAATTCGAAGGCCGCAATAGCCGGCTGGACGGACTGCAGGCGGCCATCCTTACCGTGAAGCTGCGGCATCTGGACGCATGGATAGAACGTCGTAACGAGGTGGCCGCTTTTTATTTGTCGGCGCTGGCGAACATTGACGGCATTGTGTTGCCCCGCATCGCAGACGGGTGCCGCCACGCCTTCCACTTATTTGTAGTGCGTACGCCAGCAAGAAGGGCGTTGTCCGATTTCCTGAAGAGCAAGGGTATTCAGACCGGGGTTCATTATCCGATCGCTCTTCCAAAACTTGCGGCATACCGCTACTTGGGCCAGCCGGACGTCAACATGTTCGCCAACCAGATTGACGAGCAGGTGCTGAGTATTCCTATCGGCGAGCATCTGGATGACGGGCAGATAGCGAACGTTGCCGATGCCATGCAGGCTTTCAGCATGCACACCGTGCCGGCCTGAGCCGGCTGCCCGGCGTAGCGCGTACCAGCCTATCTTGCCTGATTGCGGGAAATGGCGGTATAGCTACGCTGGAACATATTCCACAAGGGCTCTTCTGTTCCGTACAGGCTATGCGGCTTTCCAACGCGGCTCATGTACTCGGTGAGGTCGGCTTCGGACCATCCCATTTTCTTGATGAAATACTGCTTATCGCGTTCCAGGTCTGCTTCGGAAGCGTAGGCGATACCTTTTAGCCCTTCCAGTGCTTGTTCGCGGCTGAGCTGTCCGGACGCGACCAGCGTTCCCAAATGCAGTCTGCGCTTGTCCACGCCAAACTTGTTTGGAAGAATGTATCCCTGGTAGAAGCGAGTAAAGATCGACTCATAGTGCTTATAGGGATAGGGTTTGTAATGGTGTTTTTCCTTCAGTTCAGTCAGCGCGTCGAACTTGTTGAAGGGCATCATGTCAAGGAAGGACGTCCACTGAATGCGGTTTGCAAGCCGGCATCGTATGTATTCCAACGTACCTATGGTTGGAAACGTTCTGATCTGCACGCGACCGAACTTCCTGGCCAAGGCTTTGATGTTCGTCTTATCGTACTTGAGCCAGTTCCAGCCAGGCGGCATACGCATCCCTTCGGTTGCTTGATTGGTTCCGGCCAGGATGTATCGGGAGTTATGCTGGACGGCCAACCGGTAATTGACGCCCAGCATGGCATTGTCATAAAGCAGCTCCACATCGATCACATCGGCATCGAAGAATGCCTGCATCAGCTTTTTGTATTCGGGCCAGTCTATAACGTGAGTATGCAGGTCTACGCCAAGACCCTGAACCAGATTTGCGATATTGTGTTGTGCCAGTTCGCTATTCCATCCGTTGTCCATATGTACTGCCAGCGGTCGCAGTCCCAGCTTTACGGCCTGGTACAGAACCCAAGAACTGTCTACCCCCCCCGATACGCCAACAATGCAGTCGTAGCGCTTGTTCTTGCCTGCCGCTTTGACTTTAGCTATGAAATTGTCCAGTTCAGTTTTCTTGGCTACGGGATCCTGGTTGATGATGTCTTTGGAACGTATCAGGAACTCGGTGCAGTAATTGCATACGCCTTGCGCATCGAACGTGATGTCCGATGCACTCGTATCCATGACGCAAAGATTGCATACTTGATAAGACCGTTTCATACATGCCCCTGTATTTTTTCTAGTTCCGCGTATGGCGGATAGGTAATCAAGACGGCCCTGTGCGGGCCATGAAGTACAAACAGCGCGCCGGCTGCTGCAGCGGATGCGCCGGCATTGATGGCTGCCTTGATATCAGCCAGGCTTCCCGCCCCCCCCAGGGCGATCAGCGGTACTTCCAGCGCTTCGGCGGCTTGCCGGATCAACGGCAAGTCGTAGCCGGTCATGTCTCCTTCATGGTCTACTGCTGTTATCAATACTTCACCGGCACCTGCCTGGACTGCCTTGTGGGCGAAATCCAGCCAGCTTTGCTTGCGTATGCGCCCGCTACGGCTTTCATATAGCATTGGTTGCTTGAGCCAGTTGCGTTTGATATCCACCGATATAACGATGCTTTGGCTTCCGAAGCGGTCGGCAATCCGTGAGATAAGATCCAGTTGATCAAAGGCGGCCGACTGCATGCAGATTTTCTCGACCCCCAGGTTGAATAGCCTGGCAGCGTGGTCCATCGAACGAATTCCGCCTCCATAGCAAAGCGGCATGAAACACTCGCTCGCAAACAGTTCTATCGTCGCGTAGTCAGGGTCTACACTGCGTTTTGATGCGTCAATATCAAGGACGATCAGCTCATCGACCTCTTTGTCATTGAATATCCGGATAGCGTTGATCGGGTCGCCAATATATTGCGCCTTCTTGAAGTGACGCGTTTTTACCAATCCACCTTCGCGCAGTAGCAGGGCTGGGATGACTCTATGCTTAAGCATGTGGAAATTCCAGGAAATTGCTTAACAGCTCCATTCCAAATCGGTGACTCTTTTCCGGATGGAATTGCACGCCAAACAGATTTTTTCGTTGAAACGCAGCGACAAACTTTCCGCCATAGTCAGTAATCGCAATAGGATCGGCAGGGTCATTGCAAGCGACATAATAGGAATGCACAAAGTAAAATCGCTGCTCGCCGGAGTCTGTTGCAAGCAACTGGTTTTCTCTGGGTACCTGAATCGTATTCCACCCCATGTGCGGCACACGCAGGCTGCCACCGTTGGTGAACGAAAAGCGCAGCACATGCGCATCGATCCAGCCCAGGCCGGGCATTTTCCCTTCCTGGCTGGTGCGGCACATCAATTGCATTCCCAGGCAAATCCCCAGCACAGGAACAGCATTCTCCAATGCCGCTGTCGTAAGGGCGGGCAGCAAGCCGCGCAATTCAAGCTGCGACATTCCATAGTCGAATGCGCCAACTCCCGGGATGATGAGTTTCGTTGCCTCTGCAACCTCGGCCGGCGAATATATCCGGCGGGCCCGCCCGCCTGCACGCTCAATCATGCGTATGACGGAGCTTACGTTGCCTGCGCCATAATCAAGCACAGAAATTTCAGACATGCACGCTGCAACCCGATTTCTCATACCACTTAAGGAAATTGACCCAGCGCCAGACCTGAGTGGTGCAAGGCGCCTTGCCGCTGGCAATTGAATCAAACTGTTCCAGCAGAGCGCGCGCATTCAGAAAGGGAATGTCATGACTGGCTTGCAGCCACTGCCGGACGATGTCGGACTTTTCCATGAACCATGACGACTCGGGCGTCTCGAAGCCGATCTTGTCTTTTCGGTCAAGCAAGTCGTCGGGCACAATGCCACGCAACGCTGCACGAAATACACTTTTCGTTTCGCCATCGCGTGATATCAGATAATGTTCCGGCAACGAGAACAGCAGGTTGGCCAACGGCAATGTCAGGAACGGCACCCGGCTCTCAAGAGAGAACTGCATCGAGTTGCGGTCTCCTTCGCGCAGATAGCCGGGCAAATGTCGATTCGTCAATGAGCTTGCCAGGCGTTCCATGACGCGCCTGCCTTTAGCACTGTCGTGCTTTTTCTCCCGCTCGAATACCATTGTGACCCCTGCGTCGGCCAAGGCGCCAGCGTTGATCCATGAGGGCGTGAAACTGCGTCCCATGGTCTTGCTGGCAATTCCAAATAAGCTGTCTGGCAGGGTAACGGCTGCAAGATATTGCCACGCGCGTCCGTAGCTGCGACCGGGCCAGCGTGCCCAGTTTCTGGCGAAACGCTCCGCACCCGACAGGTCGCCGGACTCAATCATGCTCAGCATTCTATGGCCGGGGTAGCCTGCGTAGCCCGCCAGTAACTCGTCAGCGCCTTGCCCTTCGAGTGTCACCGTCATATTGCTTTCATGCGCCAATTGAAATACGCGATACTGGGCGTAAGCGCTGGTACTTGTGAAGGGCTCTCCCTGAAGGTCAATCAGGCGATCCAGATCCCGGGCCAGGTCTTCTCCAGTGGCGCTGACTTTATGGGCTTTGGCGTCGGTGAACTGATTGATTCTATCGACCCAGCTTTCTTCGCATTGTTTATATCCGGGCGCAATGTAGCTGAAGGTGTTGATGGGCTGGCTCGCATCCAGATAGCGCATGGCGCAAACGATGGCCGATGAATCTATGCCTCCTGATAGTGCCGCGCCAAGCGGGACATCGCTGCGCAGATGCAGGCGCACGTTATGAAGAAACTGCTCTCGTACTGCCTCAGCGGCCTGGTCAAAGCTTAATTCAGTGTTCTCCTGATAATTGGGCTTCCACCAGGTCTGCTGCCGACTCGCGCCGGGATTGGACAGGTCGACTTTCATCCATTGTCCGGGCAGCAGTTGCTGGACGCCCTTGATGAAACTATCTTGCTGGTTATCAAAGTCGCCGTGCACCAGGTAATCGTAGCAGCGTTGCCAGTTGGCTTGTGGCTTTTGCTCGCGCAAGCACAGCAGAGCCGCCGGTTCAGAGGCGAACAGAAAGCGGTCAGGCTGCAGATCAAAATAAAATGGCTTGATGCCAAACGCGTCCCGTACGCAGCTTAGCGTTTTTTCTTTTGCGTCATACACGACAAAGGCAAACATGCCTTCCAGACGTACCAGGCAATCGATGTTCCATTCCTGCCAGGCCTTGAGCAATACCTCGGTGTCGGAGTCCGAGTGAAACGTATATCCCAGCGCGGTAAGTTCTTGTCGTAGTTCGCGATAGTTATAAATCTCGCCGTTGAAGGTGATGTGATGCCGCCCCGTGTCCGACTGCATGGGCTGGCGTCCCGCGGAGCTTAGGTCGATGATGGACAGGCGGGTGTGGGCAAGCGCCAATTTGCCTGTGCACACATCAAACAGTTCGCTTCCTCTGTCGTCGGGTCCTCGCCTTTTCAGCTTCTGTTGCGAGGCTGCGATCCTGTCACGCAAATCCCGCGGTGGTTTAAGCCACCAGCCGCCAGTAATCCCGCACATAATTGTCTCCTTGGCTGCGCCAAAAGCAGAAGTTTGATGATTGATAAAGCCTGACTACTTTGCCGAACCGTTGCTCAAGGCGTCCGGGCCGGCCGCCAGCGGGAGTTGGTGGTCGTCGGCGCCAGGGACGAGCCGGTGATTGGTTGCCCAGATAATGACGGCGAAGTAAGCCGTGAACAGCACGATTTCGTGTGCCACGAATGCATTCAAAAAAACGGTGATCGTTTGCTGAGAGCACAGCAGCAAAACCGAGGTAAGGGTGCAGAAATAGGCGACCTGCCATCCGACCCCCTTCTTTACGTTATGGTTCAAATAGAGAACCACGCTCAAAGGACTCACCATGAAACGCACGGCCGCGGCAACCGACAACGGGCCGGCGAACTCGCCGGCCAGCGCCCAGTTCTGTCCAAACACAAAAGAAAAAATCTCTACGCCATAGGTCATGAATATCAAACAAAACGGCACCGCAATGCAGCCCAAGAGCATGAAGATTCTTACGATGTAGCGCCGCAGTGAATTGGGATTTGTGCTGTCCAGCTGGGTTATTTTTTGATAAAGCACCTCGGAGATCGCGCTCGATATTAGAAACAGCGGTAGTGACAATACTTTTACGGTAAAGCCGAACAGGCCAGTCACGGACGCTGAAAAAAAGCTGGCAATGACGAATAAAGGAACCTGTGTGGCGCTACTGTCAAAAAGAGCACCCCATAAGGAAAACATAGGGAAGCGCTTGTAGATTCTGGCGTTCTTTTTAACTTGCCCCCATGAAACATAGGGCCGCATTGCGCTCATCGATGCAAGGTTTGCCCTGATCAGGGCCACAAGCCCCAAAATATGCCCTATGACATGTCCTGCAATCAGTCCGAAGGCAATTCCCTTCGCATATCCCAGGGCGCATTGGGATGTGCCGGTGCCCACGCCATGAATGGCGCGGGCGGTAGCGAGCTGCCGGAATTGTTTACCCCTGTTGTTCCAATAGATCATGATTTGGGTGCCGGTGGTCAGAGCCACGCTTAATGGCAGCATGTAAATCCATTTCCCTGCCAGGGGCGTGTTGGCCATTCGGATCAGTTCGTCTTCATACACATAAATAATGCCCTGCATCAATGCGCTGACGACTAAGGTAATAACTGTGGCCAGCACTACGATATTCATGGCATCGCTGTCTTCTTTTGGCAGCATGATGGCCGTTTCATACTTTGCCGCGGCAATAATGCTCAAGACGGCGTTAAGCGCTGTAAACAAGGCCAGCACGCCGAAGTCGGCAGGGGTGTAGATTCGGGTAAGAAGAGGGCTTACCGCAACAGTGAATACCTGTGCGGCTATGGTTCCAGTCATCAGCGTGATAACGTTTTTGAGGAACTCGCCCTTGACCTTGAAAAGTTTACGCATAGGCGGGCTTCTTGGCGGCGAGTCGCATGACGTCATTAAGAACCTGGCAGGTTTTTTCTATTTCTTGTTCAGTCAGGGTTGGATGCACAAGAAACATCAGCGCTGTTTCGCCCAGCTCTTTGGCCACCGGCAGGCGCGGTTCAGGACGCCAGCCTGTATCGTCAAAGGCATGCTCCAAATACACTTCGGAGCATGAGCCCGAGTAGCACGGCACACCCATCGCATTGATTTCTTCTGCGATACGGTCGCGATTCCATTCGGGCTTGAGTAGCGTCGGCTCGACAAATACATAGCACTTGTAAGCGGCATGGGTGATGTCGGATGGAATAACGGGAACGCGCAGTCCCGGCAATTGGGCGGCCATCCCCCAAACCTGTTGCGCCAGCGCTATCCGGGTGGCGTGCCAGTCGGCCATGCGTTCAAGCTGCAGCCGGCCTATTGCGGCCTGGACTTCCAGCATCCGCCAGTTAGTGCCAAAGCTTTCATGCAACCATCGGAACCCGGGCTTATGTTCTCGTTTATAAACGGCCTCCCAGCTTTTCCCATGATCTTTAAAAGACCACATTTGAGACCACAGCACTTTATCGTTGGTCGTAACCATGCCGCCTTCGCCGCCAGTCGTCATGATCTTGTCCTGGCAGAATGACCAGGCCCCGATATGGCCTATCGATCCTACCGACCTGCCTTTGTATCGCGCGCCGTGCGCCTGAGCGCAGTCTTCGATCACATAAAGGTGATGCTCATTGGCCAAGGCCATGATGGGATCCATGTCGCAAGGCCAGCCAGCCAAGTGGACACACATGATGGCTCGCGTCCGGTCGCTGAGCACGGACTGAATGGTTGCCGCGGTAATGTTCTGCGAGTCGCGGTCGACCTCGGCAAACACCGGCCTTGCTCCCGTGTTGGCGATACACGAGGCTGATGCCAGAAATGTACGTGGAGTAACGATCACTTCATCCCCGGGGCCTATGCCCAGTGCTTTCAATGCCGCGTCCAGGGCAAGCGTCCCGTTGCTGAGCGCGACGGCATAGTCGCAACCCGTCCAGGCGGCAAACTCCCGTTCGAACTTGCGGCATTCTTGCCCGGTCCAGTAATTGACCTTGTTCGAAAGTATGACTTCGCGCACGACATCGGCTTCTTCGGGAGTAAACGACGGCCATGGTGAAAAAGGGGTGTTGAGCATAGGTATTCCTTTCATGGTTAATCAGAAGCGCCCTTGGCTACCGTACTGATGATGTATTTGAGGTCTTTCGCGAAGCTGTAATCACGGATGTATTCTTTATTGATTTTGACTTTGTCGGGCCATATGACTTCGCGGTTGTAGCGAAGGGCATCCGCTTGCTGGCTTAGTATTTCCTCTTCGTTTTTGTATTTCAGCGAGGCGGGGCCGGTGATGCCTGGCCGCACCGACAGGATGATTCTGTCGTCGCCTTGCAAGTCGTCCGCATAGCCGGGCAAATCGGGCCGAGGGCCAACAAAACTCATGTCGCCCACCAACACGTTCCATAGCTGCGGCAATTCGTCGACTTTGGTTTTTCGAAAGAGGGCGCCTGTTCTGGTTATTCTGTTGTCTGATGCGGTAGTGATCGTGCTGCCGGATTCTGCGCCATGCCGCATGGTTTTTATCTTGAAGATCTTGAATAGCTCGCCATTTCGTCCCACGCGTTCCTGTACGAACAAACCATTGCTGCGCGTATCCACGGATGCCGCAAGCCAGCACAAAAGAATTAAAGGGGACAAAAACAAGAGGCCAAAAAACGAAAAGAAAATATCGAAAGACCGTTTTGCAATTGCGTTGCACAGTGATGCCAGATCAATCTTTGCATGGGCATAGAGCTGTTTCTTGATGCTGGCCGGCGCGACCGCCAAGATGAATCTTATGGTTATGTTCTTGACGAAATCGAAGCTTGAAAGAAAACCTATTTTCCGTTGATAGCGGATAACGGCATACTCGTACTTGAAACTTTGCAGCCCGCTTCTGGACATGAATCCGGCGCCTGCTCGAACCATGAATAACTTGTCGGGTAGATTCGCCAGTTTGTAGCCCTGCATAAGCAACAGTGACCATAAGGCAACATCTTGCGAACGTTTGAATAAGGGATAGCCGCCTACTGCCAGAACCGCCGATTTCCTGAATATCGCAGCTGCATGGCTGATGGGGCTGCGGGTTTTGGCGAACCTGACCAACTCATCGTGTGTCAGCGGCAGGATGCGCGATGAGAACACTGTACCGTTTTCGTCGAACTCATCCAAAGCCGTGCTGCTGGCGGCGATGTCGGCATTGCCCTCCATAAAGGCTATCTGCTTTTCGAACCGTTGCGGCAGCGAAATATCGTCGCCGTCCATCCGCGCGATCAGCTCATGGCGGCAGTGTTTCAAGCCTTCGTTCAGCGCCACGGCAAGGCCGCCGTTAGTAGCCAGCCTGACCGAGTTTATGTTCAACGATGCTCTGAATGACTCAATGATCATGGTCAGTACAGCTGGCAAAGGCCCGTCTTCGACCAGTATCACTTCATCTGCCTTTAGCGTCTGGTCAAGCAAGCTTTGTAATGCCTGGCGCAGATAGTCAGGATGCTCGGCATGGTAAATCGACATCAACACTGAAAAGCTCATGGTGAGGCTCCCACTGAATCGTAATAGTCGAGAGGCGCTGCGCCGGTCAGGCGGATTCAGGCCTGCAGGTTCAGCATGTAAAGCTTGCGTTTGCCATTGCAAACCGAGTCGAAGAAAACTTTGCTTCCGTCCGGCGAGACTCGCGGGTGAAGGTCGCAGCGCGTTTCGCCTCCGAACTTGAAGTCTTGAAAGAATTGCCCCAGCTCTTCGACCTTGCCATTGGCAAGGCTGGCCTTTACCAGGCGCTGCATCCGGGATTTGTCGGGATAGGTGTCGGTAATGAACCAGCCATCGTGTACATGGGGATGGCCATCCCCCATACTGTCGAGCTTGCCATTGGCAAAAGAACTGATGTCGCCGGTGTCGACATCGATGACGTAGTAACCGTCTTTGCCAGATGGCCCGCGCATATACGAAATCAGCGAGCCGTGGTCAATCCAGAAACAGTGGCTGACCATCTCGTGGTTGCTTAGAAGTTGGATTTTTTTTTCGGTTGCGCTTGCCAGAAACAACCGGTCGAACTTCCTGTTGCCCACGAAGTAGCGGTGAAGGAATATGAACCTGTCGCCGCCTGGTGAAATCATGACGTGATTGATCTTGTGCTTTGCCGTATTGAAGCGGGGCTCGAAGCCCGTTTTGCATACCTCGGCAATGGAATAGAGCAGTGTTGCTTCGCTAGTGCGCTGGTCGATTTTCCATATGCCATCCTGCTCAAGATTGGCCATTTCATGGTCAGTCAGGGCAGGGATGTTCCGGTAGCCATAATCAGGCCTCAAGGCCTGAATGCGTCTGTAATTGATGGCAAGAAAATAGTCGTGCCCAAACGAGTCCTGTACTGGGAAATCGAATTGCCGCACTTCTTTTCGTTCTTGCAAGGAGAAAACGCGGCTTATATAGCGTTTTTTTGTTTCATCAAAATCGTTGAAGATAAAAGCGTCGGAATCCAGCCAGTGCGCGCGGGCGCCTTGCTGCCAGTTATAGACTTTGGTGTTTACTGTCAGGAGCGGCAGCTTTAAGTCGTCGCTCGAGAAGACCAGAATGTCGATGCTTTTTTTGGCATCTGGTTTCTGATCTGTAGGATGCACGGTGGCGTGGCAAAGCAGGAAGCCGTCCTTGGACAAAGGGGTCTTGTCGTAGTATCCAAAAAACGTGTTCAAGATATCGTCGCCTACCGATTCAATCTTATGGGTGGACAGCGCTCTGGCGCGCGGTCGGTTGCGCAGAAAGACCAGTCTTCCATAGGCGCGTTTTATTCCAGACTTCAATATCGGAAATTGCGATAGGAATTTAGCGATGCTTCGCTCTGCTGCGCTGTATTCGTTAGCCATTTAAGTTCCGATTGGTGAGCCGGTTTAATGAAGGGCTTGCCGAATAGGCGGGCCGAACTGGCGCCAGCACCTGGCGTGGCCGGTCGGCAATATCGGTCCTGAGATAAGACATCCCGGCCAACATGCCGAAGAAGAACCAGAGTTCCGGCAAAAGAATGTATTCATTCATAGTCATCATGATGGCCATGACTAGAAATGACACCTTGAAGGCCTTATAGCGGCCGGACATGGGATACAGTTTTTTTGAAATCAAAAACAGAATGAGCATCAGCAGGGAGAATCCAGCCAGCCCAAGTTCTGCAAAATACGAAAGGTAGAAGTTATGGGCTTTGGAGTCATGGCCGTAGTCGCTGACTTTGTGAAAGCCTTTTCTATAGTTTTCCAGGCCCAGCCCGGTGCCGAACCAGAAGTTGTCTTTGGCTGTGGCGATAGCGCCCTTTAGCAACATGACGCGGTTGTAGTCATTCATGTTGTTGCTCAGGTCTTGGCCATGTATCAGCATGCTGGTGGTGACAGATACGCGTTCAAGCCGTTGCAGCGACTTGTCGGCAACGCCGCTTAACACGATCGCTGTGAGCACGAGGACGATAGCTGTGGACTTGAGTAAGCCGGAAAGCGTAAACCGCATGTAATACAGAATGATGCCGGCCAGCATCCCTATGATGCCCGAGCGGGAAAAGGTCAGCGTCAGCGTCAAAGCGATGCAGCTTATGCAAAAGAGCAACCAGGCCAGTGACTTGCGTTCTTCCTTGTAGATATACAACAGCAAAGGGAAAATCATCGCAATGAAAACGACGGTTCCATTACGGTTTACAACCGGCATGAAGTTCGCGTCCTCTCCTATGCCTAGCGCATACCGGGCAAGGCCAACCAGGCAGCCCAACACCAAGACCGTGATTGTGAACTTGATGACTTTGTTGGCCGTGACTTGGTCTACTCGGGAAAAGAAAGCCGCTGCTGAAAAAAAGATAAGGAAATTTAACGGCCAGGCCAGCCAGTAAGCTAAATTGGCAACGGTGACGCCGCCGAGGGCGACTGTTGTGAAAAACGTGTAAATGCAATATATGGCGGCCAGGGTTAGCAGCAGGCTATATGAACGTGGTAATCGAATGCCGTTGCGCACCGCCAGTGCGAGGCCCGCTGAAATAACCGGAAGGTAGGCCAATGGCATTCCTGCGATGCGGGCAATGTCCATGGATACCTCCGGCATCAGCGCCAGCGGGAAAATATTCAGGGCAATGCCGTATCCAAAGGAGTGCAGGGCGTTCTTGTTCGAGTAAATCGCGAAAATGAACAAGCCCAGCGAAGCGCACAGATAATACGCCTTGAGTGCGGTTAGCACGACGGAGCTCCCTGGAGGGCTCTTAGTCTGTCGATGATCGACTGAGCCTGTTTTTCTCTTGAGTACTTGGCGATCAGGTCTTTGCGAGGACGGTAAAAGCGAAATTGATTGGATTCTATTGCCGCTAGCAAAAGCTTTTTCAACTCCTCGGTGTCGGTAGAGCAAAAGCCTGTGCCGGTTTTTTCCAGCAACTCGCCGGCAGCGTGCGTGTTATCGATTCCCACAGCCAGGATGGGTGTGCCGCTGACCAAGTACTCGAAGACCTTGCCTGTCAACATGCCTTTGGCGCCAGGTTCGCTCGATTCCAGTAAAAGCAGCAGATTGCTCTTTCTTTGCGCTTCCAGCGATGCCGGGCGGTTTACGAAGCCTTTGATTTTGATGATGTTGTGACGATTGGCACGCGTGCGTTGAATGATTTCGTTGAGTTCCCTTTCGTTCTGGCCATAGAACTCGATGCTTACTTTATTCGGACTGATCAGCTTCGCATCGATCAAGTCGTTGACTGCATTGAAGAGGGGTGTAGGGTCCCGTCGGTTGGGATAAATGGTTCCCGCATAGCAGATGGTGATAGTGCCGTTCAGCTGCTGTCCGGCCGATACGGATTGCACCCAGGTAGGAAACTCCTGGGGGTCGAAACCATTTTCGATCACCCAGACTGGAAGCGTGGGGTGCCGCGATTGCAAGTCAGCGGCCAACGGCCGGGATACAGTAATGATCGCATCAGCACGGTCATGCAGCGTCCGGCGCTCTTTGGCTTGTTCAAAAAGCTTGAATATCCCTTTTGCAGAGGTAATGTGGTTGTTCACCCACAAGTCCCTGAAGTCCGCAAACCAGATGATATTCGGATGTTTTTTCTTCAGCTTGCTGGCGACGACATGCGTCGCTGGCGGCGAATACGAGCTGACGATGACGTCATAATGATCCAGTGCAAGCAGCCGCAAGCCTGCCTTGTAAGCCGGAGCGACCCATAGGTCGTGGATGTCCAGCATGGATCCGATGTGGTTGCGCAGGCTGCGCACTTTACTGTGTAGTGTCGACGACCGCGCCTCTGTCTTGCTCGTTTCCGCCGGGATAGTGTCTTGGCCTTGTTTTCCGCTCTTTTTTATCCGCTTCAGGAGCCAGGCCGGCAGATAAGGCACCTCAACTACAGTGACTTCTTTAGGCAGTTTTTCCTTTAGCCCGAATGGGCCCATGAAGTCATATTTCTTGGTTGTTAGAACGGTAACGTCATGGCCTTGCGATGCCCAGTATTTTGCCCATTGGCCTATCCTCAGCACGGGTATCCTGTTCTGGGGATAAAAAAAACAGCTAATCAGCAAGATTCTTTTTTTTGGTTCGTTCATGTCGTCGGCCAAGGTGAAAGAGTTGTGTCAGGCAAACCGCGGCTACGCGAGAAGCACGCTCTGGTAAAGCGCGCGTTCTTCTGGCGTTGCAAGCAGGGAGTTGTGCCATAGCAAGGTGAAGTTGCCATTAACTGCACGGCAAGAAGCTTTCAGCTGAGTGAATTTCCTCAGTGCCAGTTCGCCTGACCCCAGGTTCATGTACCGTGGCGCCATCACCGTGCATTCCATGACAATCAGGGGGCGGATGCGCAGGCGCAACGCTTTGCCTGCTACAGGGTCAAAGGCGGGGTATTCATGGCAAGTTCCGCAGCGAAAGCCGGGATGGTCGGCATAGCTCAGCGTGCTGTCATACGCCATGCCTGCTTGCTCCCAGCCATATAAGGTGGTGGGCGTTTGCCAGCGCAGGTAATGCATGCGTCCGCCCCAGCCGCTTTGCGCAATGCCTTCTTCCTGGCAGATATTGATCAGCTTACGTGCCTCTGACACGATGGAGTCCGGTTTTCTATAGGTGTTGTAGCTGGGGTGCAGGCCGATTTCGTGGCCACGGGCATGAATGCGGCGCATCAGTTCCCGAATGGCCGGGTGTCCTGGGTCGTACAGTGCATCACGCGATGGTTCGGTTCGGCCGCAAAGGAAGTAGAACGCGCTGGTAATTGCGCTTTTCTCGGATACATCCATGATCCAGTTAAAAGTATTGAATGGATCTGCCGTATGCAGCATGGCTTTGGACTGTTTCCATATCTTTGGTGCATAAAGGGCATCGGTCAGCTTATGCCTTCTTACTATGTCGCTGGCCATGGCCCGCAAAAGCTGCTTGAAACTTAAAAATCCGTATCGGACCGGCGTATCGACATCGTGAGAAGGCGTGGTTGAAAATTTATGCTGGTTCAGCTGCAATTGTGGCCATGTGCGTTGGACCACTTGTGCCAGGATGGCAAGCCACTCATCGGCCAGGGGGCGTTCAAGGTAGTCGTTTTTATAGGCATGGGAGGCCGTTGCCGGAAAACGGCCATGCCGGTCCAGGTCGCTGCGGCCGGCTTCCTCCTGACGGGAGAGCATCCAGTAAACAAGGCCGAGAATGTCGTAGTGTATGGTCCAGCCGGTGGCTGTTTTTTCAATAAGAGGGTACGGAATATGCTGCTTTCCCGGTGTCGGCAAGGGAATGTTCATGGCCGGTCGCCATCCTTCGGCGGCGGCGTTCCAATGGCAGCATGGCAGGTCCGAACGGGCTTGCGAAAAAGTCAGGTAGTCGGATTCGATGCATACCTTCCTGTCGCTGCCTGGAAGTGTCATCAGAAAATATCCGGGCCCGGATTGGGTGAGCCGCAGCTTCGTGCTGAGGCGTTCACTCAGTATCGTATTGAGCCACGCGAGCGCAGCCATGGGCATCGAGCCAAAGATATCGATATTATCTAGTGCTGTCATTGTGTTTTGACGGTACGAGTTACAGACTGTGCATACAGCAGTGCGGCCGCCAGCTTGGACGGTGTTCTTGATACTGTGAAATACGGTGTCTGGATCCCGCCGAAAGCGCGGACGAAGCGTTCTATGGGCTTTATCATCGACCCGCAAAAGTCGAAATTCTTGGTTACCGTGGCCGCGAATTTGATCGCCTCCCACATGCATAAGCTCATTGCGCCGCTATTGCGGAACGCGGGGTCGCTTCCACCCAGCAGGTAATAGGCGCTGTTCTCATCCCATACCAGATATACCCCCGCATGTAAGGCGCCTTGTGCGTCCTGGGCAATAAATATCTTGCGCTGATGCTTGCTGGCGCACGCTTGATCCACGTTATTGATGAGCTTTTCAGAATAGGGCGGGAGCATATTCTGTCGCGTAAATACCAGCTTATTAAGTGGATAGAAACAAGATACTGGCAGGTCATCGCGCACTTTAAGGCCGCTCCTGGTCTCGGCTTTTCTTATTTCCCTTCGTATGTTCTCTTGCAGCCCTCTCCACAATGTGTCTTCGCCCTCAAGCAAGGGAAGCAGGTAGGTGTAGTTCGTGGTTTGCTCGAAGCGATGCCAGAAGAAAGGCAGCCAGTTTGTTTGGGTGTAATGCCACTGTTGCTTGAAATGATGGAAATGCGGCAACACTGCAATCAGTTTCTCCAGAGCATCCTTTTGCCGGCTTATCCGGGTAGCGTGCTTCGCGTCGGATGGGCGCAACCATGGCCCCAGGCAATATGTGAGCGGTGGCACTGTCGAGATGTGCAGGCCAGCCTTATGCCGGGTGGAATAAGGCATGCATGCCGCGATTTCTCCGCGAGTTTCGACCAAGGCAATATCCCAGTGCTCGCTGCCCGCCGTGGCGTCCAGCCACCAGTCTCGCGAGAAAAGAGGTATGGACGTTTCAGTGGCGCACAACTGACGGTAACGCTGTTTTCTGCTAGTCATTTTTTGAGAGTGTTGTGCGTGGTTCAGGGACGGTTGGTTCCATACATGCCGTAGCTTTGGTGATAGCTGCCGTAGCGCGAGCTGAAGCGCTGGCTGCTGGGGTCAAAATCATTGAAGATCACCCCTTTGACCTGTGCGCCTACCTGGGCCAGGCGTTTGGTGGACTCCTCCAGTTCGCTCAGGGTGCTGACCTGAGCCCTGGCCAGCATAAATACGGTGCCTACATAGGGCGCCAACGCCAGCGCGTCCGATACAGGGAGGACAGGGGCCGTGTCGAGCACAACTACGTCATAGTCTTTTGACAGCTCTTGGAGCAGCTCTGCGGCCCTTGGGGAAAGCAGCACTTCGGCCGGGTTGTGTGGAAGAATGCCCGATGTGATCACGTCGACATTCGGCATAATGTTTGTATGCAAGACCTCTTGAAGCGACGCCGTGCCGCGGATCAGATCGCTAAAGCCGTTATAGCGTTCCAGTTCAAAATAGCGGTGAACCCCGCCGCTACGGAAGTCGGCGTCGATGAGCAGGACCCGTTTGTCGGCCGCACCCAGCACGGAGGCCAGGTTGACGCTGGTGAATGTCTTCCCGATGTCGGCCGTGGGGCCGGTGAGCATAATGATGTTATTGGCGGCCCCTTGCAGCGCGAAACGTAACGTTGTCCTCAGGCTGCGCAGGCTTTCTATTGCGGGGTCGTCCGGTGAGCTTTCCGCCAATACATACTTTGCGCCCCGACGCCCGGCGAGCCGTGATTGCCTGATGCCGCCGGGAAGCACCCGAGGCACTGTAGCGAATACATTAAGACCCAGCGTGGACTCAATGTCGTTCGCCGCTTTGACACCGTTACGCATCAGTCCGCGTAACAAAGCCAAGCCTATTCCCAGCAGTAATCCCACGAGTCCGGCGATGGCCAGGACCAGCGGACGATTCGGCTTGATCGGCAGTTCGGGCGGTACCGCAGTATCCACCATCCGTACGTTCCCGACTTTGCCTTCCTTGACCAGCCGCAGCTGCTGAGCACTGTTGAGCAAGCTGGCATACAGTTCTCCGTTGACCTTCACTTCTCGCATCAGGTTGAGCAGGTTCTGTTCAAGCTGGGGTAGTGCCTTGATATGCACGGTCAATTCGGCGATTTCAGTTTCAAGTGCGCTGATCTGCCTTGTGATGGCCAGGATGCTGGGATGAGATGGGCCAAATTGGGCGCTCAGTTCCCGGCGCTTTTGTTGTAAATCAAACAACTGCGTCTGCATGGTCACTGACCTATTCAGTTGTAGCGTGCCTTCGGTGCCCAGGTTGAATGTGCCGTGCTGGTCGCGGAACGCCGTGTATTTGTTGTCGGACTCGTTCATCTGCTGCCGCAACTGCGGCAGGAAAACTTCCAGAAACCCAAGGGATTTTTCGGCTTCGGCGGCTTTTCGTTCCGTATTTTGTTTTACATAGGCAGCGCCTATCGCATTCAATATATTCGTGACCTTTATCGGGTCGCTGCCGTCCAGCGTCATGGAAAGCACGCCCGATGGTTTGCCTTTTTCATCGATGACCAATTTGTTTTGCAGATCTTGAATAATGTTTTGCGTCGAGCGTCGTATCAACGTAAAGCGCGAGTCTGGTTTCGCGTCCAGGCTGCTGATCAAGATTCGGCCTGTCTGGCTGCCTGCTTGCAGGTCAGTAGGTACTCCTACTTTTCCTTGCGCCAACCGCTCGCCGGTCGGGCCTTCCAGTTCGTATCCCGCCGTTGTGACAGTCAGTGTCAGCTTTTTATTTTCCAGGCGTTCAGGAACGTCAAGCTGTCCGACTTTTATGGATTCTGTTCCCCAGACATAACCGCCGAATGTATAGTCGCCCAGCTTGAACAGGCGTGGGTTGGATAGCCCGGTGGCGTGTTTTGCCATCCATTGACCAATGATGGGCAGGTAATTAGGGCTGGTTTCAACGTGTAATTGAAGCTGGTCGCTTGCCTGCCCGATAACCAGTCGGGACCTGAGGATTTCGATCTCTGCTGTTGCCGGAGACTGAACGTTGAACACGGTCGATAATTCGCTGAGCAAGTTGCTATTGGCGGGGGTAGGGTTCTGTTCTACCTGAATCAGAATGTCCGACTGATAGACCGGTGTACTGAACAAGGCGTAAGCCCCGCCTACCAATAATGCCGTCATGAATACGGACAAGATCAGCCAGCGTGCATTGAGCGTGGTATCAAGCAGGTTCAGGAAGTTGATGTCGTCGTTGTTCTGGGGCGCATACGGCGGCGGAATCACGATAGGGGTCGGGTATCCCGCCGGAACGATGGCATAGGAGTTGTTCATGTCTGGGGTGTTCATCGTGTCATGTCCCGAGTGGCACTGACTGCACCATAGCTAGGCAACAGCATGCTAATGACGCGGTTCCATCGTACGATGGGTGCTGGATCAACAAAAACCATGTCGCGAGCCTTGAGTTCAAAGTCGGCGGCGAGAACGTATGCAGTGGGCACGCTGGCATCCAGATGGTAGATTTCCGCGTTTCCATTAATGCCTTTGCGTATTACATAGACTTGGCGCGGATTGCCAGTCTCGGGATTTATGCCGCTGGCTTCACCCAGCGCCTGTGCGAGCGTGAGCTGGCCATCCTGTAGGGGCTGTGACCTGGGGGTATGAACGTCGCCCAGCATGAATACCTTGGAATCATTTCGATTCAGTACTCGCAGCAGATCGCCGTTAGCCATCAGAATTTGTGCCGGACTCACCCCGACCCTGGTCAGTTCCGGCATATCGATATGAGTGGCCACACCATTGCGAGTCAGAATCACCGAGGAACGATCAGCCTCCGGCGTCAGTCCGCCAGCGCGGTTTATGGCCTCCGGCAACGTCATGGGGATGTCGTTCATGGTCAGCAATCCGGGGGTGTGGACCTCGCCATCCACATATACGCGGCCGTTGCGATAGGCTTGAATGCGCACGGTCAGCTGTGGGTCGCTGATGTATTGAGCCAAACGCCGCGTCAAAAGCGCCCGCACCTCGTACTCCGTCAGGTTAGCTACCTTTATGGCGCCCACGAATGGAAACTGGATTCGGCCATCGGTGCTTACGTTATAGCCGTTGCCGACGTCCGCGATGCTGGGCGCGTTTGTAGCCACGTTCGAACCAGCCATGGACAATGCCAATTCCGGATGATTCCAGACCACGATATTAAGAATATCTCCTGGCCCTACTTTGTATTCAGTGGGTACGCCAAACAGGCGCTGAATGTCCTGGGTGACCTCGCTGTGACGTTCTGTGCGCAACTGGTCGATGAGCTGCGGCGAGATTGTCATGAGTGCGCCGGGGGGCGCACCTTCTTCGTTCAGTGCTTTGGCAACATCTTGGGGCTTACCCATATACATACCTGGCGACATGCTGCACGCAGACAATATCGCTAAAGAGCAGATGATCGCGCCGATCGCGGCGAGACGGGAGATGTCTGGCCTGCGTAGGGAAAGAAGCTCGTCTTTCATAGGATTCACTTTTGAGTAGCTGACGTTAACCAGAGGGAGCCTGGGCAGGCTCCCGCAGTGTTTTTCGCAATAAGGCCGAAAATCACTCTTGTTGTTGCTGTGTTGCAGTACGTTCGGGTTACTCGCCCCCGCAAGGCGTTTTTTCTACCGCTTTCAGACTAATTCGACTTCATTTGGAGACAGTTTCAGTTTTGCCTGCCTACCCAGAATTTCCATCAGCACGATGACCCGCTGAGTCGAAGCAGACTGCACCAGACCTTCCAGACCATCCAGCGCGGGATTGCTCAGGCGGACACGGCGGCCAGGCTGGAATGGGTTGATCGCCCGCACATCTTCCTGGTTGCGCTGTTGCTCATGTTCCTGGATGGACTTAAGAATTTCCGGCTGAACCAATGCGTAGCTGGCGCCGAACCGAATGATCGCGTTAACGCCGCGCGTGGAACGAACGCAACTAATGGATTGTTTGCTGTTGGAAGGCCGAAAAAACAAATAGCGTGGAAACATCGGGTCGTATACTGCGGATGCAGCGGCCATGCCCCGAGTCGCGCCGACTTTTGCCGGTTTTTTATATGTTTTGTACAAGGGCAAATAGGTGAGAAACCCTTGCTGCTGCAAATTCATCGCAGCATAGGCTTCTTGACGCGCATCGGTGTAAGCGACATACCAAGTGACTTGGCTTTCCGATAAGGGAGCGGTTGTCGCCAGAAAAGGCGGCATAGCCGATTCCGTCGGTGATAGGTGAGTATGGCAACGCATATCGTCTCGTCCCCCAAACTTCTACTGATTGCTTTTATGAAGCAGCTGGGCGGTTCAAGCTTGTGCGAGCTTTATGTTTTCGCTTGCTCAAGATGTTGATTTGGGCCAGACAGCATGCTTTGAAATATGAGCAATTTTTAGCAGATATTGCTTTTGGCGGACCATCAGCCGGAAGGGCTAGGTCATATACGGTAGAGCGTATTGCGTAGGCTGGAGAGACACTAGGGTTACCCCTGGTAGAACTTGTGGTGCAGGGGGCGCGCGCTGGCTTTTGTTATGTAAATGCTACGAATTTACATTGATTTACAGAATGGCTTTTGCGTCGGCAATCCCGAAGCTGGGGTATTGTCGGCGCAACGTGGTAAGTCTTGTGGTGCGTACTAGGCCATATGGCTGATGCTGTTCAGCCTGCGCTCGTTACGTTTTTGGTGGATCCTGAGACGTTATTGCGGTCGCGCTATCAACAGTTATTGCCGACTGCTCTTCGATTTCCGATTTTTCTTCCAGTATCCATTCGCGCCAGATTGCCACCAGCAAGGCCATTAACACCGGCCCGATGAAAAGGCCCACTAGACCCATCGTTTTTACGCCCCCGATTAGCCCAAAGAAAGTGGGCAGGAACGGAAGCTTGACAGGACCGCCCACCAAGCGCGGGCGTAAGGTTTTGTCGACGATGAATAGCTCAATGGTGCCCCAAAGGAACAGCCCCAGCCCTGCCATGGCATTGCCAGACCCGACCAGGTAAAGCGAGATGAGCGAGAACGAAAGCGGCGCTCCGCCTGGAATCAAGGCCATGAAGCCCGTTACTACACCCAGCAAGACGGGCGAGGGTACCCCCGCAACCCAGTAAGCCAGGCCGAGAACGACGCCTTCGCCAAGGGCGATAAGGCCCATCCCGGTCACGGTGGAGTTAATCGTGGCCGGTACCACGCGCGAGAAGCGTTGCCAGCGCGTGGGTAGAATACGTTCCCCTACGATGTCGAGCTGGCCCAGAATGCGAATGCCGTCTTTATAAACAAAAAACAAAGTGATCAGCATGAATATGACCGTCAGCAACAGCCGGAATACATCGCCTGTAGCAGCAAGCAGCATGCGGTAAATATTGCCCAGATGTTCACCGCTGACCATTTCCACTACCGTGCCCAAGGCATGGGGTTCACCCAGGTAATCTACCCAGTAGCCTGCCAGCCGCTCTCCGACCAGGGGAAGGGCCAATATCCAGGGGGGAGTTGGCATGCCATCGCGGTTTGCCGCTAAGGCCCAGCCAATGAAGCTGCTGGCTTCCTGGATGGCATAGGTCAAGGCAAGCGAGAGCGGAACGATAAGTACTAGTATGACCACGATCAACGCTAGAGTGGCTGCCAGCGCCGTGCGTCCGTCGCAACGCCGCAGCAGGCGCTGGTACAGGGGCCAGCTTGCAAGTCCCACGATCAGCGCCGCCAGCACCGGGACCAGAAACCCACTAAGAAAGTACAGCCCAGCCAAGACGACCAGCAAAAGAAGCCAGCGGGCGATCAGGAAAGCGGGCAAAACAGGTTGCATAATTTAGCGGTATTCTGGGGTTTAGGTAGGACGCATCCGGGAACAAATAGGTACGCAAGGTTTCGACGATATCACGGATTCCGATTCCTATACGGTCAGGATCACCGAGCCTTGTCGTAATCTGGATTCCATTTCATGGTGGGCTTGCGCTGCGTCCGAGAGGTGAAATTTGGCGATATGGCCAGGCTGCAAAATTCGGTCGTTCAGCGCTTTGAAAAGCATAGCAGCTGCGGCGTGCCGTTTTTCGGCCTTTTTCAGGTGCTGGAAGACGCTGGGCCGTGACAATGAGTTGGACTTGCGGAACAGGGCCGAGACTTCAAAAGGGGGCACGGGCCCCGAGGCTTGCCCATAATTGGCCAGATGACCACACGGCGCCAGACATGCCAGGGACCCAAAAAAAGTATCCTTACCTATCGCATCGTAAGCAACCTGCACCCCTTCGCCCTTCGTAATATCGTTAACACGGGCAACAAAATCCTCTTGCCTATACTGAATGACATCACTGCATCCGTAGCGCTGTGCCAATTCGACTTTATGTTCAGAGCCCACCGTGCCGATGACTTTTGCGCCTAAATGGCTGGCCCATTGGCTTAATAGCGAACCGACGCCACCTGCGGCTGCATGCACAAGTACCCAGTCTCCCGGCTTGACGGCGTAAACTTCATGCAGCAGAACGTGTGCGGTGAGGCCCTTTAGCAAGCTGGCGGCGATAATATGGTCGTCCATGTCGGCAGATAGCGGAATTGCCGCCTCGGCGGGCAATATACGTTCTTCCGAATACGCGCCATAGCCCGTATAAACATAGGCGATGCGGTCGCCAATATTCAAATGTCGAACTTCGCTTCCCAGTTCGGTGATGATGCCAACCCCTTCTATACCAGGGGTGCCCGGCAAGGGAAGGGTTTGATACAAACCTGATCGGACGTAAATGTCATGGAAGTTCACGCCGACAGCGGTATGCTTGAGTCGAATCTCTCCGGGCAAGAGAGCCGAGACAGTGACCGGTTCAAACTTGAGATTCTCAGGGGGGCCGGGCTGATGCAAGACAATGGCTGAAGGCATGGCAAATCCAATCGCATACGACGAAGTCTTTGTTAATAGCATAGAAACCTATTCATGAGCAACGACACACATACTTTTAATCAGCTGCGCCCGCGGTTGCAGCAAATTGCATATCGGATGTTGGGCTCGGTCGCCGAAGCGGAAGATATCGTTCAAGACGTGTGGCTGCGTTGGCATGCGGCGTCCCGGCAGGACATCAATAACATTCAGGCTTGGCTTGTCGCGGTTACGACGCGGCTGTCGATCGACCGGCTGCGCGCTGCGAAAACTCAACGCGAGCATTACCCGGGCATCTGGTTGCCCGAACCCCAGATGACCGAGTCGCCGGCAACACCTGAAGAGATCAAGGAGCGCGTCGACGAAGTATCGGTGGCTTTTCTGATGCTGCTCGAACGGCTTACGCCCGAAGCACGTGCAGCGTTTCTTCTGTACGAAATCTTTGACATGGATTATCCAGAGGTTGCTGAAGCCATTGGTAAGACACAAGCAGCCTGTCGTCAACTGGTAAGTCGTGCCAGAGCTCAGGTAAAGGACGACCGTCCGCGCTATGTCGTGTCGCGGGAGACGCATCTGCGTTTGTTGCAGCGCTTCACGCAGGCACTCGAGCGCGCCGACTTTGCCGCGATCAACGCTTTGCTGGCCGAAGACGCCGTACTAATGGGCGATGGCGGTGGTCGGCTACCCAGCTTTCCGCAGCCTATGGTGGGCGGCCGACGCATTGCACAGCTTTTCTTTGCCTCATCACGCCGTTATGGGGTGGCGCTTCGCATTAAGTTTGCCATGTTGAATGGTCAGTGGGCACTGTTGCGCTTTATCGAGGGCAAGCTGGAATCGGCGTTGGTATGTGAATCGGATGGCGAGCGCATCGTTCACGTCTACGCGCAGCGCAACCCCGACAAACTGATGCATATTGCTGCGGCATCGGGTCAGATGAATGCAATTGATCCGCAGTGAGGACTAGGCATGCCCAAGCGGCTGAATCTCGTCGGCGATACGCTTGGCCACTTTGGCCTCTGTTACCTTAAGGTCATATGCTTGTTGTAGGTTTAACCAAGATGTTGCATCGCCGCCAAAATAAGCCGCTAGTCGCAATGCGGTATCAGGCGTAACGCCACGACGCTCACGAACTATCTCGTTCATGCGGGTGGTGGGGACATGTAGCGTGCCGGATAGGGCGTTGACGCTCATGCCTAGCGGTATAAGATAGTCTTCTCGTAAAATTTCGCCCGGATGAATCGGACGCATGCCGTTTTTAGACATAATAGGCTCCATTTCAGCGGTAATCGACGATCTCAACGTTTTGCGGTCCCTGTTCCGTCCAGACGAAACAGATGCGCCACTGATCGTTGATGCGAATGCTGTGCTGTCCGGTTCGATTTCCTTTGAGCGCCTCTAGTCGATTGCCTGGTGGTGAGCGCAGAAAACCCAGTGTGTTAGCGCTGTCGAGTATTTGTAGCTTGCGCTCAGCGACCGTTGTAAAGTTCGCAAACCGAGCAACGCGTCGCCCCTCATAAAGGGCTTGAGTATCAGGGCAGCGGAAGCTTTTGATCATATTTAAATTCTATAACGCTTAGCGTTAAGCGTTAAGCGTCAATTGGCTTCATCTTGCTTTTTACAGCCCTGTTTTGACACAAAAAAAACCCGCAAAGCCTTGAGCCGTGCGGGTTCTG
>NZ_JBEBUX010000030.1:0-34624 GCF_040393045.1 Pollutimonas bauzanensis
TATAGCGGCGGCACATGGCCGCAAGCAGCCTATCGCCAATGCCCCACCCCAAAGCGGACACGTATTCAAGTCTGCGACGAAGCAGTCCACTGGAACGCTGATTTAGAGTACGTTCTGAGTAAGAACAAGTTTGGGAAGCTGTTCTGCAAGCTTCGAATCACCGTACATGCGTAAGACCTGTGAAATGACGACCTGATAGCCGGCAAGCCACTTGGATTGCTTTTCCTTTGCCTCCCGGTGTTTCGGGTGTGCAACCAGTAGCTGTAAGGCCTCCATAGAATCCCAGTAGTAGACGTTCGAGACCAGTCCACTGCTCGGATTTTCCCACGTCTCCTCCCCAATGTAACCGGGGATAGACTTAGCTAGTGCTGCAATTTCTTCGTCCAGCTTATAAAACTCGTCGTCGAACGTGCCTTTGGCAAAAATGAACGTCGAGGAGTAGATAGATTTTGTGTTTGCCATGATGTTTTTCAGGAAATAGGAATACGGCCATACGCTGAACAACCCTTGGGTTTCAATTTTCTCGCTTGGCAATGGCGACAATCATCCCGAGGGAAAGCATGGTGCCTCCGGATATTCTTGACAGCAACCGTTCTCGCGCAGCTCTGGCTGTGCCCGAGGCGACGAAGCGGCTTGCAGCAACGACTGCCAACAAGTCTACGGCTGTGTTAAGTGCGACGCAGATAGTTCCGAGCACGATAAACTGTGGCACCACGGCATGCTGGGTCGAGATGAATTGCGGAATGAAGGCAAGGAAAAACATCGCTGTCTTGACATTTAACGCTTCGACAATAATCCCATCCCTAAGCGCCTTGCCCGCTCCGGCTCGTTGAATCGCCGGCAACTCCGTAGACTGAGCCCGTGACGCCAGTATCTTGATGCCGAGGTAAATCAGGTAAGCGGCCCCAAGATATTTCACGATTGAGTAGGCAAGCGCTGACTGGGCAAACAGTAGCGATAATCCGAGCGTGGCTGCCAAGACATGCACCATGCCGCCGACGGCCGTACCGATGCAGGATGCGATCCCCTCGGTCTTTCCGCCGGCAACGGTACGAGCAACAACATAGGCAATGCCTGGTCCCGGAGTAATGGCCAGTAGCGTAGCGGTGAGTAAGAAAGTTATGGATGGAAACATGTATCGCTCATGACTTAGTGTCAGCACAGGCCAGCATGGCGTCGCCAATCACACCATCACCTTTGGTCTTCAGTGCATTGCCAGCGCCACGTATGTCGTCAACATCCTTGTTCTGGCTCAGTTTTAACTTGCCTACAAGGCGCGTGATTTCAACCTCCAGTCCCACGATCGCCTTGAGCATTGTGTCAATGAATTCCGTGGGGCTATCCGTCATCTTCCATGGCGTCGGCTGAGATGCTTCGTGGGTTCGAGTCAGTCGGGCAACCATACCACGCACGAAGCGTTCGTCATCACGGATGGTGATGCGTCCATAGGCATGGACCACCATGTAATTCCAGGTAGGCACCTGTTTGTGGAATTCGTGCTTGGATGGATAC
This sequence comes from Pollutimonas bauzanensis, assembly GCF_040393045.1. GTDB lineage: Bacteria > Pseudomonadota > Gammaproteobacteria > Burkholderiales > Burkholderiaceae_B > Pollutimonas > Pollutimonas bauzanensis_A. The sequence goes on from NZ_JBEBUX010000030.1 coordinate 1,513, forward strand.
CAGTTAGGCGAAACATAGGCGTCGGCGACACGGAAGACTACCATCACGTCATCACCGTTAGCTACATCCTGCCATACTGGGTTGGCCCGCGCCACATGGGCAGTCAGCATACCCATCTCACCCTGTTGAGGATCGAGTTCAAAAGGGATATGGTTGGCATCCAGTCCACTTGCGCCATGCGTGACCAGCATTCCAAAAGGATATTGCCTGACTAGGTCATGCAGCACCTCAGTGCGAGGCTCATCGAAATGGGCGGGTATATACATATCAGTTCTCCTAGTCTTGTGCTTCATTATCGTTATTTTCTGGATTACTATATAGATCCACAATTGATCAATTTAACTAGGCCAGAATTCCATGCCAAGACGCCCCCAAGCCGTGGAGTTACCGCCCATTAGCGGATTGGACCGTACTAAAGGGCATCTTGGCCGCCAACTGACACAAGCATTGCGCGACGCGATACGTGCCGGCAGCTTGAAAGCCGGCGACCTTCTACCTTCAAGCCGGCAGCTAGCCAGTTCACTCGGCATCGCACGCGGCACGGTCCTGGAGGCATACGAGCAACTAATCGCCGAGGGGTTTCTCGACTCACGGCCCAGGGCGGGCACACGGGTGGCTTTAGCATTAGCCAGATCGCGGCCACCGGGTAGTGGGTCGCAAAAAAAGGCGATAAACGCCACGTCCATTTCACTTCCAACATCTGCAGCCCCCTTTGCTAAAGTTGCAGAGCAATTCAAGACGCACCCACCGGTACCCTTTGCCGTGTCCGTTCCCATTGGGGCTGCGGCGCCCGATGAAACGTGGAGACGGCTTGGCAATCGCATCCGCGCTCGAGGACCAGGCGCTCCCTCAGGCTATGATGATCCACAAGGCATCAAGGCCCTCCGGGAAGCTGTGGCGGAGTATGTGCGCAGGTCACGTTCGGTGCAGTGCCGTGCTGAACAAGTCATCATTACGACTGGAACCCAGCAAGGGCTGTACATTGCTTGCCAAGTGCTCATAGGCGCGACCGACAAGGTATGGGTCGAAGACCCTGCCTATTGGGGTATCACGAAAATCCTGGAAAGCACAGGTTATCCAGAGCGGATGGTGCGCGTTCCAGTTGACGATGCCGGCATCGACGTTGATGCAGGTATGGCGTTGGCAAAGGATGCGCGTGCCGTATTTGTCACGCCTTCGCATCAGTATCCGCTAGGAATGGCGATGAGTATGGGACGTAGGGACGCACTGCTGGCCTGGGCGCGCAAGAGTGACGCCTGGATCGTTGAAGACGACTACGACAGCGAACTGCGTTACGCCGGCCATCCATTTCCTTCACTACAAGGACTTGCGCCAGATCGCGTGGTCTATCTTGGGACCTTCAGCAAGATCCTGTTTCCATCGTTACGCCTTGGCTATGCAATCGTTCCCGACGCTTTGGTGCCCGCCTTCTGCGGTGCGCGTTTACTGATGGATAGACACACCCCTACCGCCGACCAACACGTTCTCGCCGCTTTCATTAACGAAGGCCATTTGGATCGGCATATCCGACGCATTCGAAGTGTGTACGCTGACCGGAGAAGCTATTTGATAGGCTTGCTCAACAGATGGATTCCCAAGGAGCTTGGATGGCTGCAACCCAGCGATCAGGGCATGCATCTGGTGCTCTGGCTAGGATGCGGCATAGATGACATTCAGCTCGCGTCAAGTGCAATCGACGCTGGGGTTGCTGTGCGTGCCGTGTCGCCAATGTATTCGGCAGGCAATGGCCGCGCAGGGCTGGTTCTGGGTTTAGGTGGCTTTAGTAACGCACAGATGGAGGCAGCTATGCGCATCCTTGCTGCAATCATTAGGTCGATGAATCAGATTGAGCCGCTCACGCAGACGACGTTGTGAAAGCTTGTGACCTGACAGGCACCGAAAGCGCCCCGCTTCTTCCTTTCAATACGGACCGTCATGAGGGAAAAGCTCCCGAATGGCTTGCTGGCCATGAGGCGTCACGCTTACAGCACGACTTTCCGCAGCACGCCGAATCCAACCGTTATCCAGATAACATTGACATATTGCAGCCCCCAGCGCGCCACCAATATGAAGCCGCCTCTCGCTCCAGTCCAGGCAAGGTCGGCAGAACACTCGCCTTGTTCCTCGACTCGATGCGCGATGGCGAGCAGCATCCAAATCCACACCCAGCGACCGCAGAAACCGATCACCCTCATCCGTCAATGCGCCTCCTTCACTCGATAACTCGATTCGACCGGACTTGATCAAGCTGTCAGTCATTTCCACTGCCAACTGGCCTGCCAGGTGGTCGTAACAAGTGCGGGCGTAACGTAGTGCCTTGTCGCGCGGGCCGGTGACCGGCACAGCAGAGCGCAACGGTGCATGCGGCGTATCCTGATCAGTCGTTAGCGCCATGATGCTCTCAATCATGTGGGCGACCGCCGGGGAGGCCAAGCGATGGTAGCGATGTCGCCCTTGACTCTCTCTGACGACCAAGCCTGCATCAACCAGCCGTCCAAGGTGGCCGCTGGCAGTTTGAGGCGCAATGCTAGCGATACGTGCCAACTCCGTGGCGGTCAGCGCACGCCCATCCATCAACGCAATAAGCATGCTGGCGCGGGCAAGATCGCCCATCAATGATGCGGTTTGGGCAATGGCAGATATGCTAACCATGATGACTCCTGGAATAGGCTCCAATTCTAACAACCGTATGCAGCGCAATAGTACGGCCTGCGCCGTAGCATCCGCCACCCAGCATAGCCACAATGTAGCTCATTACCTCTTAACAGAAGCCGACTCTTTTCGGATTCAAGGACGATCTACATGAACCCTCCTCAGATCAACCAAGCGCCGAAGTTTTTTGGCATTTGGGTTGTACGTGCCGCGTTTATCTTGGCTATCCTGGGTTGGGGGGTTGGGTTCTATGGCCCACCGATTTACCTGGCAGAGGTGGCACAGCGAACGAACTGGTCGTTGAGCCTTATTTCACTGGCCGTGACCTTGCACTTTCTTGTCGGTGCGTTGGTGATTGCAAATCTGCCGCGCCTTTATGCAAGGGCCGGCTTACCTGCAACCACGGTAGGCGGCGCCATACTGACTGCTGTCGGCGTCGTCGGCTGGGCAACTGCCCAAGAGCCGTGGCAGTTATTTTTGGCGGCCATGCTCACTGGATCTGGATGGGTAACGATGGGAGCCGTTGCGGTCAACACGATAGTTGCTGTCTGGTACGACAAGAACCGTCCTACGGCTTTAAGCAAAGCGTATAACGGAGCTAGCGTCGGTGGTGTGATTTTCTCGCCATTGTGGGTGGCATTGATAGCCTGGATGGGTTTCACTGGCGCAGCAAGTTTCGTGGGCGTGATTGTAATTGTTGTCGTGCTGCTGCTGGCCTGCTATATCTTCACTAAAACCCCAGAAAGTATCGGGCAGCCGCTCGATGGCGACGATTCAAACACAACGATAAGTCAGCGTCTTGAGCGAAATCGCAGCGAATCGCTACCTGGCGCCGCGCTTTGGCGCAATTGGGCCTTCATTACCTTGTCGGCAGGTATGGCAATCGGCCTCTTTGCACAGATCGGTTTGCTGGCTCATCTCTTTAACCTCTTCTCCCCTGCTGTTGGCGCTCAGCAGATGGGATGGCTCATGGGGCTGGGAACCGCCTGTGCTATTGGCGGCCGCTCCATAGCGGCGCGGGCAGTTCAACGCTTTGGAAACCGACGCAGCGTTGCCGCTGTCGGTTATTTGATTCAAGCTCTTGGTTCAACGACGTTGCTACTCTCTGGCGGAGACAGTATATGGCTCATTACCCTGGGCGTGATGCTGTTTGGTTCAGGTATTGGCAATGCCACCTCTATCCCGCCACTGGTTGCGCAATCGGACTTTGCCCCTGGAGATGTGGCCAGAGTTGTGGCCTTGATTGTGGCAATTGGGCAAGGAACCTATGCTTTTGCGCCCGCATTTTTTGGTCTGCTACAAAGTGATGTCTACGGCGGGCCAGGTGCTATGCAAAGCCTGTTCTTTGCAACAGCCATTGGTATACAGATTCTGGCCGCAGCAGCGTATCTGGCTTACCGGAGGCCTCATATGACTGCTCGTGCGGCTGACACCGCATAGCAAGCCACACTAACAATTGATCTGTGCGAGCTTAGGCGTTACGTAAAAACCGCATCCCCTGGACGAATGTATCTGGAGCGCAAAGCCACGCCACGCTGGTGACGCGCAGTTGTCTCGACATGGGCAATGGGAATAGATTTGGTCGGATTCCACTTTATGGACAGCGATCAAGAAAATGGGGCAGCACCGTCCTGCTGTCTTGCGTAGACCACCAGCCGCAGATGCCTGTCTTCGTCGATCGTCAGCGAGGTATGCTCAAACGATTCGGCATTGCCGTCAACCATCAGCTTACGCACGCCGCTGCAGGGCGCATGCACATCCTGTTCAGCGCAGTACTCATCGTTGGCCACGATACGACCGCGCAAGCTGGCGAATACGCGTCAGCCTTTGTGGCGGGAATGCTCTATAACCTGGGGCGGCCATCTTAGTGTTTGTGCTGTTGACGATGCTGGCTAAAACACAGCGATCAACGAAGTGAATATGGAGAGTAAGCCATGGAGCACCACCGCCTCGCTGTTCCGGAGGTTTGGTGAGCCACGCAGTACGCGCAGGCGTAGATCTCGGTATTTGCACACCACTCGTTAGCTTTAATTGACCGGACAGAGATCACGACATTCCCTATGTTGCATGACTATAGATCAACAGTAATGACTGTCCATTTCTGGCCGATTTCCGCCACTAATTGCCCCAAAGCACATATTCAAAGTCGGCGGCTGGCCTCTAAAACCATCGCGTCATCCTCGTAAATTACGGTTGAACAGCGCAAGCATTGAGTCCCAGCCGCGCTCGGCCGACACCTGATCATAGACAGGGAAATCCGGCATCATCCAGCCATGCGCGGCACCGGGATAGATTTCGGCTAAGTGACGCACGCCGGCTTCAGTTAACGCTGCTTCAAGCCGCTCAGCCATTGCCAGTGGGTAGCTTTCATCATTGTCTGCACCAGCCACATAGAGCTCGGCTTTCAACTTTGGCGCTAAGAGGTGCGGACTGCTCGGCGCGTCGTTAGCGAGATTTCCACCGTGGAAGCTGGCAACCGCCGCGAAATGATCCGAATGAGTGGCTGCCGAGGTAATTGCCATACCCCCACCCATACAAAAACCTACCGCGCCGACCTTATCGCCAGCAACATCTGTGCGTGTGTCGAGATAAGCGAGGAACCCCTCGGTATCCTCTGCCGCCTTAACGTTACCGGTCGTAGCCATGAGCGGGCCTAGTATCGCCCCTACGTCACCTTTGAAAACCTCCTTTGGCACCAACGGTCCGTAGGGGCCATAACGATAGAAAAGGTCCGGCAATAGCACTATGTAGCCTACGTCTGCAAGTCGCTGCGCCATTTCGACTATCGCTGGTCGAATTCCACCAGCATCCGCGTAGAAGATCGTCGCTGGCCAAGGCCCCCTGCCACCAGGCGACATGATATGCGCATGGCATTCCCCGTCGCGAGTTCGGATAGCTACTTGTTCATGGGTCATAAATTTCCCTTGTTATTCTTGATCAGGACGCGCTCTTTCGCGTCAACGACAGCTCCAGGACGATACTTGCCGTTCATCACAGGCAGAAATCCACCCGCATCGTCCCTCGCTTATCTGAAGAGCGGATATTAAGCCGAAACAAAACGGAGTGCGCCCGATGGCAGATGCGACCCCGCTACGCTTTCGTCTTAGGCGCGCTCAGGCTCTTGCTGTAGTAACCCGATTGATCGAAGCAGCAGACTCGCTTTTTACCGGACGCAAGCATCTCGCAGGCATTATCGACCCGGCTTTTTCGAGTCTTGGCCTGCTTTGCAGACTCTATCCAGTGAATCCAGTCAACGCGTGCGATGGTCGTCGTGTCTTCCCAGGTAGCCCTGGCTGCGGGAGACGTCGCAAGCGCTTCTTGCAGGTCATTGGGTAACGGTGGTTCCGGTTCTGGGTCAGCCGGAGAAACTTGAACTTCAACCACGTCTCCAACCAAAGCAGCGGCTGCCTCTTGAAGCTCCTTACTTACCTTAAGCCAGTGACTAAGCTGGCCATCTGGTTCAAGCGTGGCTTGAAAAGGGTGCCCATTAATGGTTCCCTCTACCGACGTCCTGCCACGCCTGGGCAAGGTGTCACTGGCGGCTTTTGGCAATACAAGAAATGCCCATGCGCCGTCGTTGCCAGGCTTCGCCGGACAAAGCAATGTTGTCTTGAATGTAGACACCCCTGTCTTTGCCATCGCAACTAGCCCTCAGGAATCTCGGGCTCTACCAGTTTCGCCAGTTGCGCAAGAGACTCCTGCCAGCCCAAATAGCACATTTCTACAGGAATAGCTTCGGGCACCCCTTCCTGCACGATGGTGAGATCGACTCCGCAGGAAACCTGCCGCAATGAAATGGTGGTGGACATCTGGCCAGGCAGGTTGGGATCGTCGAACCGATCCGAGTAGCGAATCTTTTCGAACGGTACCAGGTCAAGGTACTCGCCGCCAAACGAGTGACTGTTTCCCGTGCCGAAGTTACGGAAGGACATCTTGTAAGCGCCGCCCACTTGGGCGTCTATCTGGTGAACCTGGCAAGTGTAGCCATAGGGTGGAAGCCACTTCGCTAATGCATCGGCTTCCAGGAAAGCGCGATAGACGCGCTCGGGGGTTGCGCGTAAGACGCGGTGGAGATGGACAGTTCCAGTGGTCATGGTGTGTTCGCCTTTCAGTAGAAAATCGAATGTTCTCCTACGATCTACAGCAAGCTCTTTTTTAACACTGAAATTTTCGACCTGGCAAGAATGCTGTCGCAAGACCCAGCAGCGGCATGAATGCACACAAGTGGTATACCCAAACGATGCCACGGCTGTCAGCAAGATTGCCAAGCCCCGCAGCAGCTATCCCGCTGATGCCAAACATAAGACCGAACATGACGCCGGTAATCATGCCTATGCGTCCAGGGACGGCCTCTTGCGCATAGACGACAAGCGCAGCAAATGCCGAGGACATGATCAGGCCGATGGTGATCGCGAGCGCGGCAGTCCAGGCTAGATTGGCGTGGGGCAACATCAACGCGAACGGCGCAGCACCCAGAAAAGATATCCAGATTACCGTCTTGCGCCCTACTCGATCTCCTATAGGCCCGCCAGCGAAGGTGCCCATGGCTACTGCCCCAAGGAAGGCGAACAGATAAAGCTGCGATTGCTGGACGGACAAGTCAAAGCGCTGAATCAGATAGAACGTGAAATAGTTCGTGAACGCGGCAATGTACACAAACTTGGCAAACATCAAAATACCAATGACCACGAGAGCTCGCATTACCTGTCTGCGATTAAGCGCAAGGTGAACATGCTTCCCTGCCGCAACGACGCGCGTCGGGGCGTGATGGATTCTCCAGTTCGTTATTTTCAGCAGCACCCAAATTGCCAGCGCAGCAACCAGCATGAACCATCCGATGGCGCCTTGCCCCCAAGGAATTACGATGACTGCGACCATCAGCGGACCAATTGCCGATCCCGTGTTACCACCCACTTGAAATAATGATTGCGCCGTACCGAAGCGACCGCCAGAGGCCAGCCGCGCAATGCGCGATGCTTCGGGATGGAATGTGGCGGATCCCACACCGACAAGTGCTGCGGAAAAAAGCAGCATCGGATAACTATTGGAAATAGACAACAAACCAACACCAACAAACGTGATCACCATCCCCATAGGCAGCAGATAAGGCTTGGGCCGCTTGTCTGTGTAAAGCCCGATCCACGGTTGAAGCAACGAGGCGGTGATCTGGTAGATCAGCGAGATCCAGCCAATTTGTGTGAAGTTAAGCGAAAACTCCGACTTAAGAATGGGATATACCGACGGCAACACGGCCTGAATCAGGTCATTGAGCAGATGCGCAAACGCGACGCCGCTGACTACCGGCAAGACAAACTTTTGAGGCCCCGTCGACGTGGCTGTTGAAGATACTGATGGAGCCGTTTGAAGCTCGCTCGCGATATTCGCCATAAATAAATTGCTTAACTTAATAGTAGAGGATTGATCTTTTTATGAATCGATAGCTTAGGACTTCCCAGGAAGGTTGTATCGCTATAGGATGACATTATTTGTTGAATTTGGGACATATGAAGCATGAATTGGGTTCGCACTGGCAGGTATAGGGAGTTTCACGATACAAATCGACCTATGGCTGCGATGGAGGCGAACTGGCCAAGTGGAACGTCCACAGGCTGGCACTCTCACCCACGCGGGCAATTGCTGTATGCGATACAGGGTGTCATGGTGGTCCAGCTGGCTGCCGGTTCGTGGGTGGTTCCGCCAAACCGGGCGCTTTGGATTGCTGCGGGTCTTGAACATAACGTGACGATGTCGGGTGATGTGAAAATGCGCACCGTCTACATCGATGCGATTGCGCTAGGGGTATTGCCCGAAAAAGTCTGCGTCATGAATATCTCCGCGTTGCTGCGCGAGCTTATCGTGGCGGCGGTGCGCGTACCATTGGACTACACCGACAACAGCAGACATGGCAGATTAATGCGCCTCATCGTCGACGAATTGCAGACATCTGATATTTTGCCGCTGCACCTTCCGATACCCACAGATTCGCGCCTTAGTTTTATTTGTAGCTCCCTGATTGATCAGCCCGCCGATTCCGCAACTGCGGGCCAGTGGGCTCAGAAGCTGGGCGTGACAGCAAAAACAATACATCGCTTGTTTTTGAAAGAAACCGGAATGACTTTTTCTCAATGGCGCCAGCAAGCAAGACTACTTTTTGCCCTTAGACAAATCGCCAATGGCGAAAAAATAATCGATGTGGCTTTCGATTGCGGCTACGCCAGCCAAAGTGCTTTTAGCGCAATGTTTAAGAGCCATTTTGGTGTATCGCCGTCGGTTTTTTATAGTGCGGCGTCGCAACAGCGTTAAATCGACGCCGGATCACCACGCAGCTTGATTGTGGCCACGATGCGTTCATCTTGCTGATCCAGCGAGAACTCGTATCTGTCGTCATACCTTAATGCCAGTCTGCGGCAAAGGTTGCCCAGTCCTCCGCCCCCTTGGGCCAAATCAAAAGGCGCCTGCAATTGACCGGGATTATCCACCTCGATAATCACTTGATCCTCTACAAGCCGTGCACGAATATTGATCACGAAGGAATCATGTTCAGCACGCATCCCATGTTTAATCGCGTTCTCTACCAAGCCTTGCAGTGTCATGTGAGGGATCTCAATGTTCAGCGTGGCAGGGTCAATCTTGCAATGGCATTCGAGTCGTTTATCAAAACGCAGGGCCAATATGGCTATGTAAGCCTGGGCCGCCTCGATCTCCTCTTCCATACGGCACAGGCCTCGGCCGCGCCGGTCCAGGGAATAGCGCAGATAGCCGGCCAGGCGGCGTGTCATCTCTTCTGCGATTGCAGGCCGCTCGGTGATCTCGGCCACGATGGTATTAAGGGAATTGAACAGAAAATGTGGTTCTACCTGCAACTGCAGATGCTCGAGCTCCAGCCGCAGCGCTCGCGTTTCGGCCTTTACTTTAAAAAAACGCTCGGTCCGTGCTGCCAGTTCGGCAGACACGCCAAAGTAGATCAGGGTCCAGATTGACAGCATCCCCATGTAGTAGATGAAGCCTAGCCTGAACTGGTTCTCCGGGACGAACGGCAGTATTCCGGGCACCAAAAGAAGATGAATGGCATAAGCAATGGTGGCCAACAAGGCTGCCGCAGCGGCACATAACAATACCGCGCAGGAAAGCACCAGAATGGGCGCACGTGGCTTGGGTGGACGGCGCATAAGAAATACTGCTGCAGTACTGGTCAAGGCAAAGGCCAGCGGCTCTACGCTCAGGGTAAGCCAGAAGGCGGCCTCTGGATTACCGAATACCGCCGCCCTGCTGCTAAAGCCAATAAGAGCAAGAAAAAACCAGCCCACTACCTGGGCCCGCCAGAAGCCCGCCGAGGATTCCCCTTGGCTAATTTCCTGGCTGATGGTTGTCACGATCATATTTACCACCCTGTAAATTCTTGCTTGCAATAGGCTAAAGGTATACCGCCAAACGGATAAATCCTATATTCTAAGTAGCCTTATCCAGGAAAAAAAACACATGCCATCCGCCCGTGCTTCCAAGGAAAGAAAATGCTGCGTGCACTAATCGTTGACGATGAAGCGCCTGCTCGGCGTTATCTACGACGTTTGCTGGAAGCCACAGCCAGCGTGCATGTCACCGGCGAAGCTGCCACCATCGAGCAGGCTCGCAGGTTTATCCGCGAAGACCAGCCCGACGCGCTGTTCCTGGATATCGCGCTGACCAGTGGTACGGGATTCGACTTGCTGACCGGCCTGGACCCGATGCCTGCTGTGGTTTTCGTTACGGCACACAATGGCTACGCTACCCTTGCCTTCGATGTCCAGGCTGTCGACTACCTGCTCAAGCCTGTCAGTCCCGAACGGCTTGCCCAAACGCTGGCCCGGTTGCGGCCTCATGCCAGCCTGACGATGCGCACAAAAACAGGCAAGAACTTCATCAAGGTCCAGAACCTGACACATGTGCAAGCGCAAGGAGATTACGTTCTTCTTTGCAGCACCAATCACGAAAACGAACTTATTCATATGCCCCTTAAGCGTCTGGCGGCGCAACTGCCTTCGCCCCCTTTTTGTTTTCTGTCCCGGTCCCTGATCGTCAATCTCGACCACATTTCACATGTGACGGATCGACCCGGCCCCCATACGCAGGTGGAATTCACCACCGGGGTCGCACCGCTGGCACTAGGGCGCGCCGCCACACAACGTCTGCGACGCGCCATGGTGTCGCGCACAAGTTCAGAATGGAACTACCGCCTTTAACGTCACACTGTGGCTACGGATATGCTCGGAGAATTGACCGTCATATTGCAGGCGGAAATCCACTCCCGCCTTATGCGTTAACTCAAGGCCGGCCCCCACCTTGCCAATAACATCATCGAAAGGCAGCGAGGTATTGAAGGAAGCCGTATTCGCCGGGGCGCCACGCAGTCGGGCACTAGATACCCAATCATTCTCAGACAGCAAAGACACGCCCGCGTACATGTAAGGACGTAGCGTCGCGCCGTTCTTCAGTTGCGTGCGGCCGCCAAATTCGATCATCGGCGATAGGCCCACGATGAACTGGTCGCTGCCATCGACTGAAAGTGCCAGCGGATTGGAACCCGACTCCTGGTACGCTGGCATGCGGGTATAGCTGGCATCCAAATCCACGTAGGGCTTGACGTAGAAATTGTCGTAGGCGAAAGTGCGCGCTGCACGCAAGCGAGCATTGAAACCATACACGTCGGGCCGGCTGTCCAGGGTGTCCTGGTAGCCCGCAATGCCAATGTTGCGATCCATGCTGTAGGACCCGTAGCCGCCGCCTAGCGCGGCCGAAAACACCCAGGGGCCCGTTTGCCGCTTCAGCACCACGCCGACATAGCCGCTATCGCCATCGCCCCGCACCCGACCATCCGTGCCACGCACTCGGCTGTTTTCGTATGCGACCGACCCGCCAAGGAACCAGCCAGGACGGATTTCGCGTTGTCCGCCAAACTGGTACGTGTAGGTGTCATAGTCAAAGCCCGAACTACCCTGGCTGTCCTCTTGTTGTGTCCAACGGCCGCCTGCCAGCCCCCAAAAACAATTACGCTCACCAGTCATCGCATCTACACCCGTAAAGGCGGGGCAAGACAGCATAGTGTTAGTGAACTGCCCTAGATTCGCAGCTGATTGCACCGCAGGTGCAGAACCGATGCCAGGCGACAGGTCTGCCACGCTCTCGCGATAGGCGCCGGCGCCCTGCCGTGCGGCCAAGTCCAGTTGCCCGAACAAAGGCGCCAGCGCGGAATTGCCTCCGTGATCCCAAGCTCTTTGCAGATGGTTTGCGATCTGACTCTGGTTCTCGCCCAGACCCATGGTAGCCGCGTTGAAGTCGGCTGACGCAACACGGAGCATAGTCTGCGAACCCGCCTGCCTGGCTTCATAGTCAAAAATGGGGCTATCCACGGCCTGCACCTTACCCTGCAACCCGCCATTCACGGTGAGGACAGTCAGTTCACGATCAGGCAACAAGGCATGGGGCAGGACGTCGACCCATCCTGCCAGGCTGGCGTCACCTTGCACGATCATGTGCGCAGACTTCATCTTGTCGAAATCCACGTCTGCGCGCAGCACGCCGCTGCTGGATTGGTTGAAGTCGCCGGCAACGTCCAAGAGCTGAAAGCCGCCCGGATGACCGCTGATAAGCAGGCCAGCGTTGTTGACGTCAGCCTTGTAGACCACGGCATCGATGGCCACACCGCCTTCTTTGTTGTTGAGTGTGCAGGCCTTGCCACCGTCAGAGGCCGAGCAAACAAGATTCCCTTTAAGCGTGCCGTAATTGTCGACAATCAAGTGGGAACTCACTAACCGATCCTCGCTGTCATAGCGTACGGCCACGTTCGAGAGCGCGCTGACCGAACCGCCCGCATTGATCGTTAAATGGTTGTCACTCGTGCCATCGGCGACCCAGACGCCACTGCCTGTTCCTGAGCCGCCTTGCACAGCGCCATTGACGACCACTTTGACCGGACTCCTGCCGCTGCCGGCGTCACTTTGCGCGAATATGCCGGCAGCGCCAGCGCCGTTGGCCACCACGGAGCCGGATTGCGTAACACTCACCGACCCAGAGTATTCCCGGTTGCTCACACTCCCCGCAAATCCGCCATCTGAACTACCGGCCAGGCCTCCGCCGCCGCCAATGGACTGCGCCACGATGCCGTGTGCATTGGCACCAAAAGTTTGCAAGCTGCCATCGAAAGCGACGCTGACATTCCCCCCGCGGGTGTTGTTAGCGCCGCTTGAGCCAGACGGCCTGGGCGCTGCATAGGCATCCTTGCCATCCAAATGTATTGCCTGAGCCGTATCGCCGACGATACCGCCCCCCCCGCCGATGGACTGAGCAACAATGCCATGCGCGCCGTCGCCTCGTGTCGTTATGCCGCCACTCAGTTCCAAAGCGACATTGCCGCCATACGCCGAAGCGCCATCGTCGGTGCTATTGTTAGCCCCTAGTTTGACCGAACCAACGCCGTCCGCCGAACCGGTGGTCACGATCCCGCCGCCGCCACCGATAGACTGTGCAACGACGCCCATGGCCCTGTGACCATAGGTCTGAATCCATAAATCTGTCGAAGCATTGATGTCGCCACCAAAGGAGTGAGGCGCGCTTGTGCTGACAATGGTGCCTACGGCGCTGTTGCTGCCCGCGTGTAAATCAAACTGCAGCGCCCCTGTATTCTCCGCCGCCGTCGTACTGCCTGCCACGGCGATACCACCTCCGCCCCCGACGGACTGGATCACCAGCCCATAAGCGCTATCGCCATGGGTCGCTATATTGGCGAAGCTGCCACTGCTCACGACGACTTTGCCGCCGTTGCCTCCACGGTTGCCAAAGCCTCCCGCAGAGATCGTGCCGTGCGCACGCGGCGAGCCTGACCCCGCCATGCCCCCACCGCCGCCAATGGATTGCAACACGATCCCCATTGCCGCATACCCCTCAGTACCGAAGCCGTTCCCCCCGTTGCCGTCCAGGAAGGCCGTGATGTCCCCGCCAACGCCGCCAGCGCCGCCGCGCCCGCCCGTCGCCAGCGTCAACTGCGATGACGAAACACTGGAAGAAGCGCTGGACGCACCGCCCACGCCCCCCCCACCGCCTATCGATTGCACCACGACCGCATCGGCATAATCGCCAAAGGTGTTGATATGGCCGCCCAGATCGACGGCATCGCTGCTGCTGCCGATGTTGCCGCCGCTCCCGCCGTCGCCGCCGCTCCCCCCCAAATAGGCATTAAGGTGGTACTCGACACCGGAATCGGCCAGCGGCGCGGGGCGCTCGCCACCATCGTCGCTATCGCCGCCGACTGCGCCGCCCACGCCGCCACCGCCGCCTATGCTTTGCACCAGCAGACCGTCCGCATCGGCGCCATAAGTGGTGATGTTCCCCTTGTTGCTCACATGAATCGTGCCGCCACTGCCACCCCCAGGGCCGCTGCGGCCAATCGACACGCTGGCGCCGACATCCACGCTTTCCGGCTCCGCGCCTGCTCCGCCACCCGCGCTGCCGCTGAAATCAAAGCCGACCTGACCGCCCTGCGACACACCGCCGCCACCGCCGATGGATTGCACGATAGCGCCCCGGGCGCCGTCGCCTACTGTTGCCACCGAGCTACCCGAATCTATCGTCAGATTGGCGGTGCTGCCGCTGCCGCCCGAGCCGCCCGAACCGCCCAGCGCCGTCGTGAAAGAAAAGGAGGTGTCTGTATTGAAAGTATTGCCGGTAGCCGACCCGATGCCGCCGGAACCGCCGCCGCCGCCCACGCTTTGCAGCAGAATCGCGTTGGCGTAATGGCCCGAGGTGGTGATGTGGGAACCTTGCAGAGTATGCGTGGCCGTGCCACCGCTCCCTCCATTACCGCCCGAACCGCCCAGCGATGACTGCACCGTGCCGCCAAAGGATTCCCCCGTCGTGCTGATCACCGTGGAAGTCGCGGATGCACTGCCGCCTATACCCCCGCCACCGCCGATGGACTGCACGACCATACCCTGAGAGTTGTCGCCATATGTTATGACAGAGGCATTAGCCAGCGTGGATGTGGCCGAGCCCCCGCTACCACCGTTACCGGCCGTCCCGCCCAGCGCATAGCTGACTGCCATGCCGAACGACGCTTCCGGGTCAGGTACCGATAGCGTCATCGCCCTGGCCACCGAGTCCCCGCCCGCGCCGCCGCCACCACCTATCGATTGCACGACCACGCCGTTCGCGTCGCCATCCAATGCACCCTTGGCGTTGGTGGTGATGGTAGCGTTGGACACATTGACAGTTGCCGCGCTGCCGGCGCCACCGGAATCGCCCGAACCACCCACGGCTACCGCCATAGAGAAACCGACGCCGGCGCTAAAGGCAGAGGCGGCGCCGCCCGAACCCCCACCACCGCCGATGGATTGCGCAATAAGGCCGTGGGCATGGTCGCCGTCGGTCCGCACCCCATAGCCGTTGACCTCTATCGTCGCCTTGCCTCCATTGCCGCCGCCTTTGCCCGAACCGCCGATTACGGCCACGCCATTGGCGCCGCCACCGTCGCCGCCACCGCCGCCGATAGACTGGCCCAGCATGCCGAAGGCGCCCGAGCCATGCGTCTGCAGTATGTTCCCCGACTGCTTGAGGTGCACCTCGCCGCCCGCCGCGCCAGTACCGCCGTCGCCGCCCACCGCGCTAATGCCGGCGCCAGTACCGCCTGTACCGCCCCCGCCACTGATGGACTGCCCCACGATACCGTGCGATGACGTGCCGTATGTTGTAATCGCCGAGAGACTATCTATCGAGACAAGCCCGCTGGCGCCGCCGTTGCCGCCGTTGTTGCCGGGCTGATAGATCCAATCGAAGCTGTATCCCGTATTGCCGCCAATACCGCCCATGGATTGACCCAGAATGCCAATCGAATTGTCGCCTCGGGTCAGGATGGCGCCGCCAGCCTCTGTTGTCGAGGCGTTACCGGTGGCCACAGTGATAGCCCCGCCGCTGCCACCGGCACCGGCCTCGTTCGATGTGAAATCGATAATGCCGCCGCTGCTGCTATGTCCGCCTCCACTACCTCCGTAACTGCGGGCAACGATACCGTGGGACTGTGCACCGTCGGTCGAAATGTTGGCGCCGTCGCGCATATGCACGGCAGCTGCGCCTCCCGCACCGCCGCTACCCCCGTCGCTGTCATTCCGGCCGGCGCCGCCAGTACCGCCCCAAAGTGCCAGATTGACGCCTGGCAGATAATCACCCTGAGTCGTTATCGACGAACCGTTGTTCAACTGAATATTGACCAGGACATTGTTCTGGGAACTCGGCGTCGTGCCCCCGTTTCCGGCCGGTGCGCCGCTGAGCACCTCGTCGGTTGAACCAGCCCCCCCGTTGCCACCCTGGCCTATCATGACGATGCCGCCGGACAATGACGACAGGTTCGCGGGTTCAGGAGCGGAATCGCTGATTACCGTCACTTTCCCGCTATTGCTGATCTGCATCTGGCCGAACCCGCCCCCATCGCCGCCGTTGTCGCTGCCATCGTTGGAGGAATATCCATTACCTCCCTGGGTCAGCATGTAAAGCCCCCGCACGCCTTGGGCAAGATTCGAACCATTGGCAAGCACCTGCACGGTGCCGCTGTTTTGGAAGACCGAAGCTGCACCCTGGTGAGCGCTGCCGCCTTTACCAGTGGATGCGCCACCATTGCTGCCTATCGATTCAGCAGCAATCCCCCAGGCATACTTGCCCGCATTGCTGGAAGACAGGTCAACTGTCCCCCGGTTGATGATATTGACGATACCGCTGCCCCCCCCATCACCTCCCTTTTGATTGCCTGTACCAAACACAGAGCTGTCCTGTTGGCCTCCGTCCTTGCCTATCGACGCGCCATAGATGCCAACGCCGCCATACGGCATTCCTTGCACGCCAATGCTGCCGCTGTTGTCGATGCTGACAAATCCCCCAGCGCCACCTTGACCGCCATCCGCCCCGTCCATCCCGCCATCTGCATTACCCCCCTTACCGCCCACAGATACGCCAGAGATGCCAAACATCGCACCCGTGTCATCCCAAATGCCCGGCGCGCTGCCCGTTGTGCCAGAAGTGGGCGCGTGGGTCGCCGACAAATGCCCCTCGCTGTGGTTGGTAATGTGAATCGTGCCACCCACGCCTCCCAGGTAACCATTGCCCGTACTGGAGCTCGAACTTGGACCCGTGCCATCTTCTCCTCTGAGGCGCACCGTGATCGGCGTATCGGGGCCAAGCGTCGCGCTGTTGATGACGGTATAGTTGCCGCCCGAATTACCGTCGTGCAGGCCGTCGGTGTCGTTAATAAAATCAACAACAATCTGCATGCCTGAGCCGCCCTGGTCTTGTGTGACGGTACACGTCACCGCCGTAGAAGAGCTTCCCGCCGGGCAATTAACCGCCGCCAAGGCCGGTTGCACCATCAATATACTTATGACTGTCATCGTCGTTTTCATCTCAAGCCCTTTATGCGACAGCATGGACCCGCAACACCCTTGGCCAGTCTGTCTTTTTCACCAGAATGGCCAGTTTTTATCATTTATCGACAAAGCGTTGCTGAGTTTTTCGACGAAGCTGCAATTTTTGTCGACGAAAATACGATCTCGAGGAATGGGCCTGAACGTTGATCAGAAATCCGGTCTGGCTCAGCTAAAGAGTCAGAGTTTTTGTGAGGCATGCCGCCGGATCAGACGAACATATAAGACTAGACCATTGTTGCCTAACGGGCGGCCAACAACAGGTCGTCGGCATGAACCATCAGTTCACGCACTTTGTGCAACATCTGGTACTGGTTCAGCACAGCGCCCCACTGGGGCGCTTCCAACAACTGCTGCCAAACAGGCTCAAGCGATTGAGCGTCTGCAGCTTGCCTCTCCGCCAAGGCGCTAGCGAACTCCAAGCAAGCCTGCGCGGACAAAAGCTGCATCCGGCTGGCGGCACTGAGCAGACGGAGAGCCTCTTCGGCGGGTGCATCACAGCAATAGAGCACCATTTTTGCCAGATCAGCCTCGTCGGTAGTTAGTGCGCGCAGCGATGCACCGCGCAGACTCACTATCCCTTGTTGTGTCTTAAACGAATAAACGACACCGTCTTCGGCGTGTGCTAGCAGGCGCAATCCCCGCAGCAGTCGTGGCAAATCGGTGGTTGCTGCGTCCACAGAGGCTTTGGCTTCCACAAACAAGCAGATATCCCAAACTGGTGTTTCATTAAACCCCTTCGCTTTTCGTAGCAGAACCACGTCCCACTCAGTTTTTGCGCGCTCGGAGTTGCCAGGTATCGAAGCCGGAACACGCATTGAGGTCACGACGCGATATGGCGCCACAGCGCCTTCCGCTTTATTGAGTCGCTCAGCCAGCGCCTCTAGCGCCTGTGTGGCCAAGGCCTCGACGGCGGCGCCGCGTTGCTGCGAGGCTGAGCCTTGCGCCACGGCTGTAGCACTTCCCGAGCGAGGGCCATTCCTATCCCACAGCGATTGATACCGACGCACGAGATCGTCCGACGCCAAGACGTCCAGACGCTGCAGATGTCCCAATGCAGGACCGTCCAGCAACCGTGTCAATCCGCGTTCGAGTGACGCATGGTCCGCGATCTGCGGCATAGCCAGGAGACGTTGCGCTATGGCGGGGAGCTCAGCCCAGTATGCGGAGGACGCAGACGCATGCAATTGAGCCAGCGCCTCGCGTTGCTGGCCAAGAGGGATTCGTTGCTGTTTGGCCGGATGAGCGATCGCGTTAACGGCTGCAAGGATCTCACGACGTTCCTGATCCGCGTGCGCTAGCAGCAACGCGTACTCGCGCACCTGTGCTGCGCCGTGCCGAAGCACCATCGCCTGAAAAGCCGGGTCTCCATATTCTGAGCGCATCGCATCATGAATCATCTGGGCAAGCGATTCAATGAAAAAGTTCTTCAATGCTGTCTCCGGCACGTCACCGCGAGCCAATGACACACGAGCCTTCTCGATAGCAATGGCGAGTGCAGTCGACGGGCTGGCTTTTGAAACGTCAGGGAACGCAGTGGCAAGCGCCGGCAAGCGGTAACGACGACCAACGACGCGTAGCGTCTCGTCAAGCAAAAGAGAGGATGGCGACAAGGACATAACAATATTTAATCACCTAGGTCTCGATGCGGCCTGAGACAGCGCTCCGCCCGTCTTCCTTTGGGATGCACTGAGCTTTGCCAAGGAGCTCAACCAGCCGAGACTCGCATGGGGAAAGGTCATACCCTCGTCGTTGAGAGATCATGAACGTGAGCGAACCGAGATGCCAGGCGCGGCGTTCAAGTTCGACGAGCTGTCCGCTTGCCAGATCCGTGCCAACGAGGTGCCGCGGCAAGTGCCCCCAGCCGAGACCAGCCTTGAGAAGGTCACGCTTGGCGCCAAGATCATTGACCAGCCACTGGCGCTTGCCGGCGACGCCCTGCTGGGTCTTTTCCGCTTCGGGCTGATTGTCCGTAACGACGATCTGAACATGCCTACCAAACTCGTCCATCGGGATGGGTTTCGGTGTCGCAGCGAGTGGGTGGGATGGCGCGCATACCGTCACCATTTCGGCCTCGCACAGCCAGTGGCGTTCCATGGCATCCGGATTCACCTCGGGCACATTCGCGATCGTGACGGCTAGGGCGCACACCCTTTCGAGCACCAGGTTCTCGCCGCCTTGCATGGTCGTGATTCGCAGGTCGATCACTGCAGTGCGGAACTCCGCTTGCAGTGTCCGCAAGCAGTCGATCAGGTGGGCGCGCGGGAAGTAGGCATCGATCGCAACTGAAACCTGTGGCGCCCCGGCTCTGGCGATCGAGCTGGCGCGGTTCTTCATCTCTTCCGTGCGTGAGATCACCGCCCGCGCGTCCGGCAAGAGGCTGTGCCCCGCCGCAGTCAGCTGCGCCTTCCGTGTGTTTCGCTCGAACAACTCGACATCAAATGCGCTTTCTAGCGCCTTGATCGCGTGGCTGATGGCTGACTGCGCGCGCCTGAGTTTCCGCGCCGCACCCGAAAAGCTTCCCTGATCGCATACCGCAACGAACGCACGCAGTTGGTTGATGGTGACATTGTCAAGCATACACATCTAAAAAATAGATTGAATTAAGCAATTTTTCGTCAATTGTCTTGATGTGTCAAGGGGTCTAGACTGATTTCTAGTTTCAACAAAGGACGCCGACCCGGCGACATATTATGAACAGACTACATGGAAAGACCGCTGTAATCACCGGCGGCGCTACCGGCATAGGCCGTGCAACAGCAAAGCGCTTCATCGAGGAAGGCGCCTTTGTCTTCATCTTCGGCCGCCGGCAGGAAGCGCTCGACGCCGCTGTGGCCGACCTCGGGCCCAATGCCCGCGCAGTGAAGGGCTCGGTCTCCGATCAGGCCGACCTCGACCGACTCTACGCGGCGGTGAAGGCCGAGCGCCGAACCCTCGACATCGTCTTCGCCAATGCCGGTGCGGGAAGCCTGCTTCCGCTCGGTAAGATCACCGCCGAACACATTGACGAAACCTTCGACACCAACGTGAAGGGTTTGATCTTCACCGTCCAGAAGGCGCTACCTCTGATGGGCCAGGGCGGTTCAATCATCCTGACGGGATCGAGCGCCGGCACCACGGGCGCCCCGGCATTCAGCACCTACAGCGCGAGCAAGGCGGCAGTGCGCAACCTCGCACGGTCCTGGGCGGAGGATCTGAAGGGCACCGGCATTCGGGTAAACGTGCTGTCGCCCGGGCCGACGGCGACCGAACTCGCGGTGGAGGCGATAGGCGAGGAAGGCATGAAGGTCTTCGCCTCGCTCAATCCGCTCAAGCGCATGGCCGATCCGGCGGAGATCGGGGCGGTGGCCGCCTTTCTCGCGTCGCAGGACAGCAGTTTCATGACCGCCAGCGAGGTCGCCGCGGATGGCGGCCTAGCGCAAATCTGACCCGCGCGGTAAACCCAAGGAGAATATATGAACTACGCAATTATTGGCTTCGGCCAGATCGGCCAGGCTCTGGCCAAGGCATTTGCCCGAAGCGGCATCGACGTATCCGTTGCTACCACTCGCGACCCCGAAAGCTTTGCATCCGCTGCCGCCGCGATCGGCCCCGAAATCATTCCCAAAACACTGGCGGAAGCCGTCAAGGCGGACATCGTCTTTCTGGCTGTCCGTTACGAGTCACACCCGAATGTCGCGAAGGTGCTGCCGACCTGGAAGGGAAAGACCATCATCGATGTGACCAATACCTACGGGGTGTCCCCTGAGGAAATGGGGGGACAGCCCTCTTCCAAGATCGTCGCCCAAGCCTTCACTGGTGGGAGACTGGTTAAGGGATTCAACCATTTGGCCGCTGCCGTTCTTGGCCAAGATCCGGCCGTACATGGTGGCAGGAGAGTCGTGTTCCTGACGAGCGACGATGACGGTGCAGTAGCGCCGGTGGCGGCCCTCGCCGAACGGCTCGGTTTCGCACCCGTCAAGCTTGGGAAGCTCGAAGAAGGTGGCGCGCTTGTGCATGCACGGGACAAGATCTGGGGGCCTCTGATCTTTCAGGACCTGTTCAAGAAAGCGCCATGAGCGATGCCGAATGGCTCAAGTCGTCAATACGACCTTGCCAAACTGTTGATTGGACTCCAGGTATCGATGGGCATCGATCACCTTATCCAATGAAAACGTCCTGTCGATATAAGGTCGCAACGTGCCTGAGGCGATGCCTTGCGCGATGAACGCCTGAGCGCGTGCGAGGCAATCGGTATTCTTGGTTACTTCCGTATAGACGTACCCGCGAAATGTCAGGCTCTTTTTCAAGGCAAGCTTCAATGGGAATGGAGTATCTTCCGGGCTTAACGCGCCATGGACGACAATACATCCTCTTGGCGCCATGGCCTCGGCCAGGCTGACCACTTGCGGGCCACCGACGGCATCAAAGGCGCAATTAAGCATCCCGCCGGTGAGTTCCTGCAGGCGTTGCTCCAACGATTCCTCCTGAGTCGCGATAACGGCATATGCGCCTGCTTCCATTAATGCATCGCGCTTGGCGCTCGTTAATGTAGTGGCGATAGGACGAGCGCCGGCTTGCCGGGCAATCTGAATCGCAGCTAGACCCACACTACTGGAGGCGGCCGAAATGACGACCCAGTCGCCGGCCATTAAGCGGCCGGCTTCAATGAGGCCGCCATAGGCGGTCAGGTAAGCCATCCACAGCCCCGCCGCCTGAACGCTCGTCAAGCCTTGCGGCTGCGGCAACACATAGGCTTGCGGGATGACGGCATGATCGGCATACGTGCCATATTTGCTGAGGTCGAAACCGGGCATGACGCCCACAGCGTCACCAGCGCGAAAACTTTCTACGCCGGGACCCGTGGCAAGCACGGTTCCCGAGCCTTCGAAGCCCATCTGTGAAGGAAATGTGGCCTTTTCCAAATAGCGTCCAGTACGGAACATGACGTCAGCACGGTTCAGGCCGATCGCCTCGACTTTGATTAGCACCTCGCCAGCACCAGGTTTGGGTATTTCGCGCTCTTCCAGGCGAAGTACTTCAGGTCCACCCAGCGAATAAAAGCGAACGACACGCGACATCACATTCTCCTGCAATCAATCGGCGATCTTGATCACGATTTTACCGAACGCGCCTTTAGACAAATGCTCATAGGCTTGGACAGCATCCTCAAACGCATACACCTGATCGATAACCGGCTTGATCTGATGCTTATCCAGAAACGGGTTCATGCGTTCGAAAGACGACCGGGGAGCCACGGCAATGCCGCGTATCGTCGTTTGGCGGAAGATCAAGGGCATCAAATTCAGTTCCGACGTCTGGCCAGTCAGAAAACCGACTTGCGTGATGATTCCGGCTGCTTTCGTGGCGAGGATGGATTGATTCAAGCCATTGCCACCGGCGACATCGATGGTAATGTCAACGCCCTTGCCATCGGTCAGTTCCAACACCTTTTGCTCCCAATTCGGATGAGTCTTATAGTTGATGCCCGCGCTTGCGCCCAGTGCCTTGACCTTGGCCAGGTTTTCGTCGCTGCTTGAGGTCGCGATAACGTGCGCGCCATGTGCTACAGCAATTTGCGCAGCAAAAATAGAGACTCCGCCCGTGCCCTGTACCAGTACGGTCTGGCCTGGTTGCAGGTTGCCGACATCCATTAGGGAATACCAAGCAGTTAAGGCAGCGATTGGTAAGGTTGATGCCTCTTCATCGCTCATCATGTCAGGGGCTTTGACCGCACTTTCTTCGTGAATAATCATGTATTCAGCCAATCCGCCCGGCAAAGGAGAGCCAAAGCAGTAGTCTGGTTCATTGGGTCCGGGAGGCCCATCGATCCAACGTGAATACAGTGTCGAGTTCACTCGATCTCCGATTTTAAAACGGCTGACCCCCTGCCCTACGGCTACGACGGAGCCTGCGGCGTCGGACACTGGGATCAACGGTTTCGGCACTATGTGCGGCTCATAGAACCCATCGACAATCGCC
This sequence comes from Pollutimonas bauzanensis, assembly GCF_040393045.1. Lineage (GTDB taxonomy): Bacteria > Pseudomonadota > Gammaproteobacteria > Burkholderiales > Burkholderiaceae_B > Pollutimonas > Pollutimonas bauzanensis_A. The sequence continues at coordinate 24,564 of NZ_JBEBUX010000030.1, forward strand.
TTGTCGCGAAAATTCAACGACACGGCGCCCACTTTCACCAAGAGCTCTCCCGCCTGAGGCACCGGTGTGGGCACCTCTTCAAGGTGCAGGTTTTTCAAACCAAAATCTTTCAATAGCCACGCTTTCATTTTCTCTCCAGTTCGCGGATGTCATCAAAGGCAGGTCGAACGCATAGCGCTCTTCCAGTGTTGAACCAGTTTAATTCGCACCTGTGAGGAAAGTTAGTAGTTATAATTCCATTCATTCGATCCTAATATTCCATAATAGGAAGATGATTTCATGAAAGATCGTTTCGCCGGCATTCGAGAGTTTGTCGCTACCGTTAATGGCGCAAGCTTCACTGCCGCAGCGTTATCGCTGGGCGTGACCGGCTCTGCCGTTGGGAAAAGCATTTCCAAGCTAGAGAAACGCCTGGGCGTGCAGTTGTTGCACCGGACGACCCGGCGTATTGATCTGACAAGCGAGGGCGAGGCCTATCTGATCAGTTGCCGGCGTATCCTGGAAGAACTGGATCAAACAGAAGCGTACTTGTCGACGGGGCATCAGCAGCCCATAGGGCGACTGCGTATTGATCTGCCTACTACGTTCGGTCGCCGCCACATTTTGCCTTCCTTGCTAAAGCTGGGCCTGCGCTACCCAAGACTGGACTTGTCAGTTTCGCTCAGAGACCGACCTGTCGATCTGGTCGGCGAAGGGATTGATCTGGCCGTGCGTATCGGTGTATTGCCCGACTCGCCAGAACTCGTCGCGCGCCGCTTGGGGGAACAACGTCTGGTCATTTGCGCTTCGCCAGACTACCTGAAACTTCACAGCATACCTGCTAACCGGGCGGACCTTGCCAACCATGATTGCCTTACGGATTGGCGTCACGGACATCGACCCACTTGGTTGTTAAAAAATGAGCGGGGAGAAATCGAAGCCCAGGAAATTCCTTCTCGTCATAAGCTGACGGATGGCGATGCCTTGCTCGACGCATGCCTCGCCGGAGCCGGCCTGGCCCAGTTGCCAACCTGGCTGGCTGGTAACGCCCTTCGCTCTGGGGCACTCATGCAAGTTTTTTCTGAAATATCGGGCGGCACGATGCCGATTCATGTTATTTGGCCGAAGACCTGGCATTTGCAGCCAAAAGTTCGGGTCACTGTAGATGAGTTGGTCCGTCTGGCAGCCAAGGATCGCTCCGTGTTCAATCCCTCTCGGGCTGATGACAATACAGACCGCTAACGTTCAATGGCAATAATCCGGGCCTGAATTTTCCCGTCTATAGGCCCCGAGCCAAACCGGCTCGTTATTGCATTCGTCGCTGTATCGGTAGCCTCAGCAAGCCGGGATGCGCCACGAGCTTCAATCTCGCTTCGAAGCGGCGTGCCTTGGCAGTACGCAACCGCTGGAGTGCGTGACGAGTCCGCACGACTACGTGCAGGCAGTGTAGCCACCTCGGGAGTCCCTGAAAATCCGCCATGTGCAAGATCCTGCTCGATGACGGCAGGATCGTGGTAACCATGAGGAGTTCGGGCCAGGAATAGCGGCGGATCGCTTGGAAAGAGGACTTTAAGCGAGTTGGTCACGATATCGGCAAACTCGTTTTGGTCGATCCGATCCCACACGTTGAACAGAAACCGGCCGCCGGGACGAAGAACCCGCCTCGCTTCAGAGAATGCCCTTGCCTTGTCTGGAAAAAACATGACTCCGAACTGGCAGACAACCACATCAAACGCCCCATCAGGAAACGGCAACTGCATTGCATCTGCCTGCTGCCACTCGACGGGACGAGATATACCGACCGTAGCGGCCTGATCCAGCATCGGTTGGTTCAAATCCGTTGCCATGATCGAAACCTCGGACGGCAGAGTCTTCACAAGCTGGCGTGTCACGACACCGGTCCCTGCGGCAATCTCAAGCACGCGTGAAGGCTGGAAATGCGCAACACGCAAAGCGAGATCGGCGGCGTAGGGTTCAAAGATAAGCGGCACGAGATACCGCTCATAGAGTTGCGGAATGGTGCCCGCGAATGCGGCGTCGACGTTAGGATGGTTCATACACATATGAAACACGCTTTGTATCCAGCCAAATTTAATACTATCTGGATCGAAAAACAAGGATTTCCATGAGGCATGAGCAATCGAAAGAGGCCTCAAGCCGACCCATTGCGGCCATTCACTTCATTGTTTACGAAGTGCTTCGGTCGTTACGTCAACCGAACGGACATTCCGCCGTCTACGATCATCGGGCTCCCGGTCATGAAGCTGGATCGTTCAGAAAGAAGGAACAAAGCTGCCTGCGCAATCTCCTTAGGGGTTGCCATCCGCTTCATGGGATGCAAGCTTGCGATGAACTCCAAAGCGGCCGGATTTCCTTCACCCCCGCTTGGCGTGATCGTGCCGCCCGGCAATAGCGCATTGACGCGTATGCCCTCGACGGCATGGTCCGATGCCAGCGACTGCGCCAAGCCGATCAATCCCGCCTTCGATGCCGCATAGGCTCCCATGCCCGGCATGCCACCGTTGCTGAAACCCACAAATGACGAGGTGAAGACGATCGAGCCTTTCCCGCGCGCCTTCATTGCCGGTATCTGCGCCTTGGCTGCCAGGAACGCACCCGTCAGATTGACCGAAATCACATCAATCCAATTGCCGATGGTCATATCCGGGACCGGCTGCATCTCGCCCACAATACCGGCATTGTTGAATGCGCCGTCCAACCCGCCGAACTCCTTTGTCGCAAGGTCGACAAGCGCATCGACGTAGCCCTCATCCTTTACGTTACCAGCCAAAAATACGGCTTTTCCATTGGTTTGATTAATTGTTTCCGCAAGGACTTCAAGCTCTCCGGATCGGCGCGCACCGAGCACCACATTGGCCCCTTCTAATGCGAACAGCTGGGCCGCCGCCGCACCGATCCCGCTGCTCGCGCCGGTGATGATAATAGTCTTACTTTCCAATTCCATGACGTGCCTCTCTTGAGTATTACGTCATGAGAGTCTAATCGCGCTGCAGACAGTTCTGCTATCCGTTTCTTGCTTGCAAAACTGGCGGTCTTCGCCCATGGTTTAGTCGTGCAGTAAGCCTGGCGACTAACGTGGTGTTTGGGTTTGGATTGTTTCTCAGCGCAACAGTCATAGCCTAGATTGAAAGCCCAGTCCGGCAACATTGATCGCACTGGCTCCGCAGGCTTGCACCAGTTCGGGATCGTGACTGGCGAACAGCACAACGCGGTCTCGGGACCATATCTTGAACTGCTCGGCCAGCACAGCGCGAGCTCGCGCATCTAGACCGTTGCTGGGGCCGTCCGCGATGACGACGGCCGGCTCACCCAAGGCGGCGGCCGTCAGGAAGACCTTGCGGCGCGTACCCGTCGACATCTGTTCGAAGCGCTTGTCCAGGTGCGGCTCCAGCCCCAGTTCGTATGCCAGATCAAGCACGGCATCATCGAGCATGGCGTTCTTTTCCGAGGCGATTTGCTCGAGCAATCCACGCCCCGTCTGCGTGGGAAACGCCAGGCAATTGTCGGGCACATAGGCAATGCGGGCTTTGGCTTGCAGCGGCGTTTGGGTTAGCGAATGCCCGTCGATCCAGACGTCTCCCGCATCCGGTGCGATAACGCCCGCAATAATGCCCAGCAAGCTGGATTTGCCGGTACTGTCTTCTTCGCATAGCGCCACGCATCCAGGCGGGAACGTATGAGTCAGTCCCTGGAATATACGGTGGTCGCCATAGCGCTTGCTGAGATTGTCGATGCGTAGCATGCTGGGAAGTGTACACACGAATGCGCACGATCAGAAGTAATGCTTGGCTTCGCCAGTATTGAACTGGTAAAGCGTGAGGGGCTTTCTGGCATTGCTCGAATTGATCACGGATGTACCTTTTCGTGTCGTTCCAGCATTTGCACGAACTGTGAAATTCGCTTGGCGCGCGTTTCGGCCTTCTTGGCGGTTTGTATCCTGAACAGAACGGCGTATCGATTCCGACCGTCGAGCGTTCTGGTGCATCATTTTTTTCAAGCGCACTTTATTTTTGCGTTTCCAGACAGCCTCGGCCCGACTTTACTTATGGAAATGGAAGCCAGAAAAGCAATCACGTAACACGTTAAGATTGCATTCAACGCAGTGGACTACATTAGTAACCTTCGCGAGCATGCAGACAACCTAAAGAGAGTCACACCATGAAAAGAGGGAGCCAACAAACATATGAAGTGCTCAAAAAGCGAATCATCGCCGGGCACTACACGGCCGGTACCCAGCTAAAAGAAATTCAAATTGCCGAAGAAATGGGAATCAGCAGAACACCAGTGCGGACGGCCCTGAAGCAGCTAATTGATGATGGACTAGCGGTTGCTGAGGAAGGCCGCGGCGTATTCATTGCGAGTTGGACCCGGTGGGATATTGAGGACATGTATCGGCTACGCATCCGTCTTGAGCCTTTTGCGGCAAGACTTGCTGCAGAGCGCGCCGACGAAAATGCCATTAAAAAACTAAAACAGTGCAATGATCAAATGGCACAAGGTGTAGAGGCGGTGGGTAAAGATAATGCTGCAATCGGTGAGCTTCAGGCAATAAATAGCGCATTTCACCGGCTGTTACTGGAGACAGCGGGATCACAACGCTTAAAGTCTATGCTCGAAACAATGATCGATATGCCGATAATTACCCGTTCTTTCTTTCTATACGACATCGAAGACCTTCAACGCAGCCTCCAGCATCACCGAGACCTCGTCATGGCGGTGGAGCTCAAAAACGGTGACTTAGCAGAGCAAATAATGTCCGTCCACTTGCTTATCTCAAATCAACGCTTCATGAGTCAGAGGCTAGACACTCTCTAGCCTATAAAAAGCACTCTCACGCTGACAACGCCATCCTTGGTGGCAAAACCTTCTTGATTCCCTTAACGGACACATAGCACTTGTAGTGCTATGTGTCCTTCTTACACCCGTCGATCCAAACACAAATAAAAACACAATAAAAACACATTGACGTTATTTTTTGGGGTAAACACCTACATAACAATTAAAATTTTAACGTAACATACGATTATTGTATTTTTATTGTACTAAAATGAGAATTGCCATAATCGGATGCGGCGACGTTGGACGCTGCTATGCAACCGCCTTAATCGAGGCAGGCCATCGGGTCACTGACTTATGCGACAGTAGGCAAAGCGCCGCCGTTATCCTTTATGCGAAGGAAATCGGCTCGAACCTTCATTTGGAGCCAGGAGACTGGCTAACCGGAGTTGATTTGGTTATCTCGGCAGTTTTTGGAGGTGTTGCGCTCGATGTAGCCCGTCAATCTTTGCCCCATATGCGCAGGGATTCAATCTATGCTGATTTCACGACGGCAAGTCCCTCTGACCTTCACATTGCCGGACAGATCGCACCTAAGGCCAATGTCCAATTCATCGATGTTGCAATTATCGGAGCCATAGGTATCGGCGGTCCAAAAACACCGTTGCTTTGCGCAGGGTCAGCGACAGACGAGCTCGTTGAAGTCCTGAAGGGTATTGGCGCCCCAATAAGACTAGTGGGTACGAATCCTGGAGACGCTGTTGCGCTGAAGCTATTACGTAGCGTTTTCACCAAAGGTCTGGAAGCTTTATCCGTAGAGTGCCTAATGGCTGCCGAACAACGAGGTCTGCGGCAGGAGCTTTACGAAGTTTTGTCCGATATTGATCAGTCACCAATCCGCAACTTCATGGAAACGACGGTAACTACGCACGTACGACACGCCGGGAGACGACTAGCGGAAGTTAGGGAAGCTCGGCTCCAGTTGGTAAGCGAGGGCATTCAGCCCCGTGCCCTCGATGGTGTTGCAGCACTGTTTGAACACACATCCAACTCAATCAAAAACTCGCCAATAGAAGGCGAGACAACGATTGAAAATAGTCTTAAGTGGCTGTTCGAGCAACAGCACTCGGACACTACCAAATCGCCAACCACTAATCACTGACGCTATACATTCTAAAAAAGAAAGGAGACTTCATGTCACATCGCTTCGTTAAAACACTTTTTCTGGCCGGTACGCTTGCCCTCACAGGTGCATCAGTTGCGTCGTCCTTGAGCGAGAAGTCAATTTCGCTCATCTCTCCATATCCCCCAGGAGGAGGTACGGACACCCTCACCCGCATGCTGGCGGATACCATGGCTCAACAAACAGGCTGGAATATCGTCGTTGAGAACAAGCCAGGTGCTGGCGGTAACCTGGCTTTGGATACCACTGCGCGCGCCAAACCAGACGGCCATACGCTGGTTATGGCACAGACCGACAATATCGTACTGAACCCATGGCTGTACAGTAAGTTGTCCTATGACACCTTCAAAAGCTTTGCTCCAATCGGTCTAGTAGCTAGTTCACCAAGCGTTTACGTAGTCGCTCCGCAGTCCCCCTACAACACACTGGCAGATATAGTCACCGCCGCAAAAGGTAAACCGGGGGTTGTCACTCTAGGCATACCCGGTGTTGGCGGTACCGGTGACCTTCTGGGCAATCTATTCAGCAAAGAAGCTGATATCAAGTTGAGCCACGTACCGTATCGCGGTTGGTCGCAAGCCTTCCCAGACTTAAGCAGTGGCCGGATCGAAATTTATACCGGCTCTGTGGCATCGCTGCTTCCTCAAATCCTGGCCAAGACGGTTAAGCCGATCGCTGTTATCGGCGAAGCCCGTTCACCTAGCCTGCCCAATGTTCCGACTTTCGCAGAAGAAGGCTACCCAGAGGTAAAGCAGGCAATATGGTGGGGCCTGGCTGCTCCGGCAGGCACCCCTTCGGAAGTCGTAAATGAGCTCAATGAGGCGATGAAGAAAGCGGTATCCAGCGGTGAAATGACGCAAAAGCTGCAAAAGGCTGGATACGATGCTATTGGAAGCGGTGCCAACGATATGGCGAGTCGCCATAAAGCTGATCATGACTCGTTCGGCGCCTTGGTTAAGGCATCGGGTATTAAGCCCCAATAAATTCCTTTCCAAACTTTCAGAGACTAAACAAACATGATTGGTTTTCAGATTCATCAACGTAGTCGCGCCGTCGATGCGGATACGGTAAAACGATTTAAAGAGTTGCCGGTCGCCAACGTCAGCGACATGATGTCTAGAATGTACGCTGGAGGCGCAAATCTGCGCCCTATGCATGATGGCACATACATGGCTGGCCCCGCTGTTACCGTGCGGTGTCGCCCGGGTGATAACCTTCTAGTGCATAAGGCACTCGAAGTCGCAGGGCCCGGAGATGTGATCGTCGTGGACGCTGGTGGGGATCTCACTAACGCCATAATCGGTGAAATTATGGTGGCATATGCACAGAAACGCGGCTTGGCCGGTATCGTGATTCATGGTGCCATCCGCGACTCGGCTGAAATCGGTCGGGGTAGTTTTCCGGTTTTCGCTGCAGGCGTCACTCATCGCGGACCATACAAGGACGGCCCGGGGGAGATTAACTCAACAATTTGTCTGGGAGGGATGACAATCCAGCCTGGCGACTTGATCATCGGAGATGCTGATGGTCTGCTTTGTGTTCCCTTTGAAATCACACAAGAGGTTTATAAGCAAACCGTCGAGAAGCACGTCATTGAAGAGAAAATGTTGGCTGATATTGACGCCGGCACGTATGACGCAAGCTGGGTCGATATGCGCCTAAAAGCGCTTGGCTGCTTGTTTTAGTAGATCGCAGGTAAGCGTACGGCCAACTTTTCAATTACTCACCAGTCCCTCGGCCCGAACTCCATCCCCGTTGCAGACAAGGAGAAGCACCTAATCCAATACGGGTGGAGTGCGCTCATGGGAAGATAGCCATTACCGATTCAACACCAGCGTTTCGGCGCTTTGCGACCACCGGTCGACTTGATACGGTCTTGACTCACCTAAAGGCCTCCAGGAAAAAAAGCACTGATTGTTGGGCTTGAGGCCTAGCCGATGCCTTATCGCCAGCTTCATGTTATTGCCGCGAGCCTGGCCCCTACTTCGGTTATCCCGTAGAGGATGGTTTGAGATTTCATTCTCGGCTCATCGTTGAGTGCACGTCTGGCCGTCTTGAGGGCTCTTCTTCAGCTCGGTAATGAGAACATGCGTGGCTGTTTGGCCAACATTTTCGCCAATATGTGTTTGTGCCTCTGACCACATGACATCGCCCGCTTTGAACTGTCGGCGGAGAACCTTTCCGTCAGGGAGAGTCAATGTTCGCTCGAACGGGCTCAGTGCGTACAGAACGAACGCAGGATGATGGTGTTGATGTGTTTTGTCCCCCGGCTCATCACGATACTCGAGCACTCTGACGCACTCGTTTTCCAGTATGGTCTTGTACTTGTCTCCATCAGTCTGCGTGGCATCTTGCGCGAGCGCACATGGCATAAGCAGCGTTGCTGCGACAGCGGACAAGAAGCGTAACATTGCGGCGCCTCGACGGGCATTCTCATACCCCCTATCCGATCCTTGAGAACGTTCAAACCAAGTGATTATGTATTTCACCGTATTCTCCTTTACTGATTTAATGTCATCGGAACAGCTGTCGTCTGAATTGGCCGACGTTCGGGCTCACGTCAGTCTTTTAAGACGTGCCCTCGCGCCGGCTGGCCACTGTATTTTCTAGTTAGCCATGCTGCATTTTTACGCCGTTGCAATACAGGAATCAATCCCACAATCAAAATCTCAGTAGACATAAATCGTAGCGTATGGAATAGAGAAATTCTTGGATATTCTTTCGCAAATCGACATCAGAGGTTTATATTCAAGGTGCTGACGTCTATCGCTTGACGCGGCTGTAGCGATAAACAGAATATGAAACTCAGAGCAGCCGTTGGCCCATAGGAGAACCTTCCATGCGGGTATCCAAAGATAATGTAGACATAAAAATGGAGATTCCAGGTGCAGTGATCCGTCAACAAACGGATTTCGGAGACGCAACTGGATTAGGCAAAATTAGTGGCGAATACTTCAGCCTTTCGTCGGGCGTTGACACCACACCGCTGTTCCAAGGGTTAGAAGGTAACTTGTGTCAGTGCCCCCATTGGGGCTTTGTCTTACGCGGCCAGCTCACGACGACCGACGCGAACGGTGTGCAGGAGACCGTGAACGCGAATGATCTTTTTTACTGGCCACCGGGGCATAACGTAAAGGTCGACGAAGACGCCGATATCGTCATGTTCAGCCCTCAGCTTGAGCACAGCCATGTCATCAATCACATGATTGAGAAAGTGAAAGGCTAAAAGCGATGGATATACACCACGGAAGATGGAATGACTACCGACACAAGAATTGCGGGGCCTGCGTCCTATTTTCCGTCGATCCTAACAAACCACTCCTTGACCGTTAGGCGTCTGCTCTGAAAACCTCAACTGGAGATCCATAGCATGGCGAAAATTATCTTCGGAATGAACCAATCACTGGACGGCTACGTAGACGTAGATCACCAGGCATTTGCTCCAGACGCCACACTCTTTCGTCACTTCATTGAGCAAGCGCGTGGCTTGACGGGCAGTGTGTACGGTCGCCGCTTGTACGAGGTCATGCGCTATTGGGACGAAGACCATATTGAGTGGACACAAGAAGAACGCGAATTTGCAATGGCGTGGCGGAAACAACAGAAATGGGTTGTGTCACGCTCGTTGAAGTCCGTTGGCCCCAACGCCACACTTGTCGAGGATGATATCGGGGCGGTAATCCGCAGGTTGAAGGATCAACTTGCAGGCGAGATTGAAGTTGGCGGACCAAACCTTGCACACAGCCTGACCGAGCTAGGCCTCATTGATGAATACTTGATTTATCTCCATCCAATCGTACTTGGTCACGGCAAGCCATTCTTCGCTGGCCCCCGGCCGCCGCTACGCCTTGTAGCAAACGAGTTAATCGGCGAGGCCGTGATTAGATTGACGTACGTTCCTGCCTAAGTCCACTTCGCGTCACGAATTCGTACTAAGTACGGCACAGCCATCCTGGCAGCCGTGCAAAGAAGCGAGAATTGATATCGTCTCCCTTAGAAGCTATCGTTACCGCCCAACTGAATTCAACGTTTTCATAGGCTCCGTATCAGAGTACAAACCAGACGGAGAATAAATGTGACAATTACCATCAGAACCGAAGAG